>CAVYHW010000074.1:0-25441 GCA_963768215.1 uncultured Gammaproteobacteria bacterium | reverse complement strand
CTCTTCATTAACATCAAGCCATTCAAGTTCAGCGTTTTCATGTGATTTTTCTAAATCTGCTTTTTCTAAAAGAAGCTGCTGAAGTTTTTGTTTGTTTTTTTCAGCGTAAATGTCGTTGTCCGATAGTTGCTGGTTAATAACTTTTATTTTTTCTGAAAGTTTTTCCAGGTTGATCTCAAGTTTTTTTATTTTATTTCTTAGTGGCTGCGTTTTTTGTCTTTGTTCGGCTTCAATTCGTTTTCTATCTTTGTTTGAAATATTGCCTGAAGCGTTTTGATGGATACTGCTTTCATCGTTATTCGATGTGCTGGTGTTATTTAAACGGTTACTGTTATGCTCATTTAACCATTTAGGGTATTCATCCAGACTGAGAGGGAACTCACTGACCGTTTGCTGGTTTACCAGGACTAACTGGTCGCAGCTTGAATTGAGCAGGTGCCTGTCATGAGAAACGATAACCATGGCGCCGGAAAAATCCTGTAATGCTTCTGCTAATGCTTCTCGCATTTCAAGGTCAAGATGGTTGGTTGGCTCGTCAAGTAATAACAGGTTGGGTTTCTGGTAAATAAGCATCGCCAGTACCAGTCTTGATTTTTCACCACCAGAAAAATTCCGTATTTTTGATAATGCCATGTCATTGGAAAATGAAAAACCGCCGAGGTAATTTCTTAAATCCGCTTCGCGTGCCCGCTTACTTAATAGAGCATCAATTTGCTGGAGATGTTCTACGGGCGAGTGTTCGTCATGTAACTGTTCTAACTGGTGCTGCGCGAAGTAACCAATTTTTGTTTCTTTGGCCAGGTGATATTCACCGCCCTGGATTTTAAGCTGGTTGGCCAGTACCTTGATGAAGGTTGATTTACCTGCGCCATTGGGGCCGAGCAATCCGATTCTGTCACCGGGCAATAATTGAAAATCGACATTTTTTAAGATGCTGGTATCACCATAACCGGCATCGACATGCTCCATGTGCAATAAACTGTTGGGAATTTTTTCAGGTTCAAACAATGAAAAATGAAAAGGTGAGTCGACGTGTGCAGGGGCGATGGTTTGCATGCGCTCCAGCGCCTTTAGCCGGCTCTGTGCCTGCTTGGCTTTGGTGGCTTTGGCGCGAAAGCGTGTTACATAGGATTCGATATGCGCGATGTTGCGTTGTTGTTTTAAATATTGTGATTGCTGATTGGCTAAACGCTCTGCGCGTATGCGTTCAAAGGCAGAGTAGTTGCCGGTATAAAGCTGTATCGTCTGTTGTTCAAGATGTGCGATGTGAGTGCAGATGTTATTTAAAAAATCGCGGTCATGAGAAATAAGCAGCAGTGTGCCACGGTAGGCAGACAACCAGGATTCAAGCCAGATGATGGTGTCTAAATCGAGGTGATTGGTTGGTTCGTCAAGCAGCAACAAATCCGAGCGGCACATCAAGGCCTTGCCAAGATTGAGCCGCATACGCCAGCCACCGGAAAACTCGTTAATGCTTCGTGTTTCGTCACCCTGTTTAAAACCAAGACCGGAAAGTAACTGGCCGGCACGTGCATTGGCGCTATAGCCATTGATATTGTCGAGCTGTGTATGCAATGTGGCAAGCAGGATGCCGTTATTGTCAGTCTCGGCTTTTTTAATGTCCTGTTGTATCTGTCTTAACTCGACATCCCCGTCAAGTACAAAATCTATTGCTGTTTGCTCACCGTCAGGTATCTCCTGTGCCACATGTGCAACTACCCAGTGTTCGGGATAGAGACAGTCACCTGTGTCCGCATGGAGTTGTTTCAGAATCAGTGCAAAAAGGCTGGATTTTCCGGTGCCATTGGCGCCGGTTAAACCGACTTTCTGTCCGGGGTAGATCTGAAAGCTGGTGTTTTCAAAAAGAAGTTTGGTGCCGCGCCGGATACCTAGATTAATCGCCTGTAACATAGGCGCGTATTGTAACCTTTTATGTGTGAGACATAATGAGGTTTTAAGTATTTTTTAAAAGCATATTCACCACAGAGGCACAGAGGGCACAGAGTTTTATTTATGTAACTGCGCCGCAGGCGCAGTTAACGTAAAATTTCTTTTCTCTGTGCCCTCTGTGTCTCTGTGGTGAAAATATTATTATGTTTTAAAACTTCAGATAAGCGCCAGCAAACACCCCATCAAATGACAGGTCAGCGTTAGTGTCTGAAATATCATCAAGGGTATATTGCTGTTTGCGATAACCGGCTTCCAGGCCCAGCATGAAACTGGTGGTATAGGCGACTTTTGCCGTGAAATCTGAAATTTTACTACCGTCATAGGAAATATAACTTAGTTCGCCGCTGATGGTCAGGTCAGGCCAGGGTGTAGCCCCAACCATTGCATATAACATGGGGATGGTTTCATCAACGGAATCCGTTGTTGTAATCCCGGTGCTGCTAATAGTGTAATCAACCTTTATTTTGCGAATATCCAGACCGATATCCAGGCTGACGACATTATCCAGAATTTCGTAATAGGCGAACAGGTCCAGTGTATCTATGGAAAAATCGTTGCTTACGTTGCCTGTGTAATTCTGTCCATCAAAAAAGAAATTCGCATTTCCACTGCCGGACTGATCCAGTGTGGTTTTCATTAACTTTACATTGGGAATGAGCGGTACAGGGTGTTCGAAAGTGGCAAAAAGATAACCCTGTGATTCATCACTCCAGAATAAATCGTCTTTTATGTCAACCGAAGTGGTGTCAACAGTCTTTTGAAAATTACCACTGGAGGACTGGTTCCATACACCGCCTCCGACAGAGACAGACAGGGTATCGGCATTGGCTGTAAAGGGAGCTGATAATGCTACAAGGTAAAATAGGTGTTTTATTTTCATGGATAGGCCACTTTTAGTAATGAAAGGGGAAAAATTTTAATTAATTAATTAATTTATTTCTTAAATAATAGTATAAATAAGGAAATCTGCAATGAATTGCTGCGTCTACAGGTATTATTCACTTAGCGATGCATGCTACAGGAAATTATATCTTAGTTATTGATTTACAAGTGTATAAATGTAGATCCTGCTGAAAAAATAATTATACGGATAATGCTGTTGCTCGTTTGTCATTTAGTTTCCTTTTTACTGTGTTTTTAACAGACTTTTCAACATTCTTTAATATACTTAACCAGATATCAAGCTGAACTATACATCGTTCTTTATGTATAAAAACCGAGTAGTTATTATGTTAAGTAAAGTTACTATTAATCTTCCTCAGATTAATCTTCCAAGGTTAAAGTTTCCAAAGATTAAATCTCCGGCAATTATAATTTTTGGGGCTGATAATTTTTTCTTTAAACCTGTTGCCAGTATCAGTACAGGCTGCCGAAGTTAGCAGGGAACAGATTAAAGGCCTGGATGAACAGGTTCAGGACATCAAAAAAGATGTGCTGGAATTAACTTCTGAATTAACGCTTCTTGAAGAGAAATTGTTATTTCCTTCCAATACACAGGTTTCACTCTTTGTTTCTCTGGCAGGTGATAAGGATTTTGTGCTTGATTCGATGCAGATCAAGCTGGATAACAAAGTCGTTGCGCAACACCTTTACACTTATAAAGAGATTGAATCGCTAAGATCAGGCGGTGTGCAACGAATTTATACCGGTAATATCAAGACCGGTGAGCATAACCTGGTGGCCAGTTTTATTGGACGCGGATCGTCGGAAAATGAATATCAACGAAGTGCAAACTATACGGTAACTAAGGTCGTCGGACCGAAGTTTGTAGAAATACAGATTAGCGGCAGCAGCGCATCTGATCAGACGGTCTCATTTAAAGACTGGTAAACATGTTGTCGCGATACACAATTTTACTGCCTGCAGTATTATGCGGCCTGTTATGCAGCATGTCGGTATATGCGGCAAGTGGTCTGAAAAATGTTGAGTTACGAGATTTATATTTCGGCGAAGTTTTGTATTACGCCTACCAGGACCAGCATTTCGAGGCCCTGTCAAAACTCGATGCTGAATTATCACAGTATTATAAGCTTGATGAATCTGAACTCGATCCCCTGCATCTGAGCCTGGGGCAGGCGGAATTTTCCGTTGGTGATATAGAACTTCAATATCGCATGAACCAACGTGCAGAAAAAGCAATACAGTCTGTGCTGGGTGATGGTATTGACCTGGCAACACGTAACCAGGCAGCTTATGCGCTGGCCCGGATGTTTTATAAAAAGAATGATGCAACTGCTACCCTGTATGCACTGGACCTGATCCGCGACGAACCGGACAGGTCACGTTATGAAGAAAAATACTCGCTTGATTTATTACGCGGTAAGGAACCGGAAAATTTTAAAACGGATGTCGCTTACCTGCGTGCACTGGCCAGTATCGATACCGGGCAATTTACTGAAGCAGTCAAAATACTCCAGTCATTAAGAAAAGAAAAATCGCTTGAAGGTTTCGTTTTATACAATTTAGGCATCGCCCTGACTCAGGCAGGAAATGAGCAGGAAGGCCTGGCCATATTTGATGAATTAGGCCGGCTGGAGACGGATGATAATGGATTGCTGGCGATTAAGGACAAGACCAATTTGAAACTGGCTTATCTTTATCTTGACAAGAATGACGCAAAACAGGCGCAACAGTATTTTGAGCGGGTTCGCCTTGATGGGCCTTATTCAAACAGAGCGCTGCTGGGCGCCGGCTGGACGTCCGTAGCACAGGGCCGCTTCGATCGTGCACTGGTACCCTGGACTATTTTACACAGGCGGGCTGAAACAAACAGCTCGGTACAGGAAGTGTTAATGGCTGTGCCGTATGCCTATGGAAAACTCCAGGCGCACGGTAAAGCGGCAAACCTGTATGACCACGCCATGAATGTTTTTGCCGATGAAATTTCAAGCCTGGATGGTTCCATTAAATCTATTCGCACCGGTAAATTTCTGGCTGCCTTGCTCGATGAACAATCCGAAAAAGATAAAAACTGGGTTGTTAATTTACGTGATCTTCCTGACACACCTGAAACACGTTACATACTGGAGTTAATGGCATCTAATGACTTTCAGGGCTCGTATAAAAATTATAAGGACCTTGCAGATTTACACCATCACCTCGATAAGTGGCTTGATGATTTAAGAGTGTTTGAGGAGATGATTGAAATCAGGCGCATTTACCAGGAACCACTGTTGCCAGTGGTTGAGGAAAAGTTTAAAAAAATAGATGCAAGAATAAAACTGCGATTAGAGCAACGCAACGCTCTGGCAATAAAATTAAAAAACATGTTGATCGCACCTCGTCCTGAATACCTGGCGACAGCCAATGAACGCCGTGCCATAGACCGTATCAGTGCACTTGAAGAAACTATAGCAACGCATCCAGAGGACGTAAGTGAGGAGATAAAACGTCGCGTCAAACGTTTGCGCGGTGTTTTATTGTGGTCTGTGCACAGTGAATATGATCAGCGTTTGACAGATGCTTACAATCATCTGATTTCTTTAGATGAAATAATAAAGAATCTTAAAATCAGACACCATTCATTTATACGCACCCGTCAGGCGGCAACACAAAGTTATGAAGGTTACCAAATACCGATTCGTCAGTTAAGGACCCGGTTGTTCGCTGCGCAAAGAAAACTTAAGGGCGTGATGGCAAAACAGGGGCGCGTGCTTGAAACCCTGGCGATTAATGAACTTGACCGCCGCCGTAAACGTCTTGAAGAATATCAAATAAAAGCCCGTTTTGCTTTGGCTGAAAGTTATGACCGTGCGACAAAAGCACAGCTGGATGAAGAGATCGAAAAACAGCGTCAGTTACAGGAGTCTCAACAGCAGGAAGATAGCTCCAAAGATAGTTCCGGTGAGAAAAGTAAGCCCGGGCTGGAAAGCAAGACTCAAGATGTACAGCCACAGGATATGCAAAAGCAGGATGTGCAGATGCAGGATACATCGCCGGACAGTTCAACAGTGCAAGATGAGGTTGAAACAAAGGTTTCATCCTCAGATGAAACGATATCAGTCGATAGATGAATGTTATGCATATAAAAAACATGACACTGCCGGTGATTATCGTGACAACCCTGTTGTCAGTCTCCTGCGCAATGACAAACAAGGAAGGAACACTGGCCAGTCTGAATGATGTTAAATTTGAGGTGAAGGAAGAGAAAGTAGCTGACAGCCTGGAAAAAGCCATGGTTAGTTATCAGAAGTTTCTTGAGGAAACACCTGAAACATCTATGACGCCGGAAGCGCTGCGTCGTCTGGCAGACCTGAAAATCCAGAAAGAATATGCTGCTGAAGGTATTAATGATAATAAGCCTGAGGAGCAGCTGTCTGTAGAGGAAGCATCAGCTGGTGATCCTGTAGAGGGCGGGCCAGTTGCAACAACAGACGGTGTAACACCTGTTGCTGATAGCGCCACTCAGGCGACAGACATGAAAACACCCGATACCGGTTTTAAACCTGTAGCAACCGGTAATGATAAAGAAAGTATTGCAACAAAAGATGGCCCGATTGCCGATTTAACTGAAAGCCAAACAGCATTTAGCGAACGCGCCGGTAAAAAAATCGATTTAGGTGTCGCCAGGGACAAGAAGATAGCTGTACCGGGTGAGTCTGCAAAAGACGGGTCTGCAATAGATACGGATGATTTACAGGCTGCCGGTGCAAAAGAAGCCATAGAGCTATATAAAGGGCTTTTGATAAAGTACCCGATGTTTGAACGTAATGATCAGGTACTTTATCAATTATCACGTGCTTATGAAGAAACCGGCCAGGTTGATATCGCAATGAAAACGCTTGACCAGTTAATAAGCAAATATCCACAGTCCAGGCACATTGATGAAGCACAATTTCGCCGTGCGGAATACTTTTTTACTCGTAAAAAATTTCTCGATGCTGAAGAATCTTATCAGGCAGTCATAAATGGAGGTGAAGGTTCAGAGTTTTATGAACTGGCCCTGTATAAACAGGGCTGGGCATATTTTAAGCAGGACATGTACGAGGAGGCATTGCAGGATTATATCAGGATGCTGGATTATAAAATTGCCAATGGATATGATCTTGATAATGTTGATAACAAAATTGAGAAAAAGCGTATTGATGATACCTACAGGGTAATCAGTTTAAGCTTTTCCTATCTGGGTGGCGCTGAAGCTATTGTAGAATTTTTTGATAAACATGGTCATCGTTTTTATGAAGCCAGTATTTACAGCCATCTGGGTGAATATTATTTAAACAAACGACGTTATGCTGATGCAGCGAACTCCTACCAGGCTTATATTGATCGTAACCCGGTTTCTAAGGAATCACCTTATTTCAATATCAGGATTATCGAAATTTATAAAAAGGGCGGTTTCCCTCGGCTGGTGGTTGATTCTAAAAAGGAGTTTTCAAAAACTTATGCATTACAGGCAAATTACTGGACATTCTTCGATATAAATGACCATCCAACCGTTCTGGCATTTTTAAAATCTAACCTGATCGATCTGGCAAACCATTATCATGCCTTATATCAGGACAGACGTTTGCATCAACAAAAAGAAGAAAACTACCAGGAAGCAATATACTGGTATCGTCAATACCTGGCATCATTCCCCGAAGAAAAAGATGCGCCAAAACTTAATAACCAGTTTGCAGGACTGCTACTTGAACATAAGGACTTCCTGAGTGCAGCGACAGAATATGAGCGTACCGCATATAATTATCCAGCACATGAAGATTCAGCTGGCGCCGGTTACGCTGCAGTCTTTGCCTATCGTGAATATTTAAAAGTTGCCGAACAATCACAGCGTAATATTGTTAAACGTGAAATTATTCGCAGTTCACTTAAGTTTTCAGAATTCTTCCCTACGCATAAACACGCCGCTGTCGTGCTGGTTGCCGCAGTGGATGATCTGTATGCACTTGAAGATTATGAACAGGCCATTGTTTATGGGCGACGGGCAATTAAGCTTTACCCGAATGCCGATAAAAAATTACTGCGCTCTGCGTGGATGGTTGTTGCTCATGCTTCATTTGATGTAACTAATTACAAAGATGCGGAAGAAGCTTATACACAAACACTGGTTTTAACAGATAAAAAAGATAAAAGTTATGATTCGTTGACTGAAAATCTTGCAGCCTCAGTTTATAAGCAGGGTGAGCAGGCGAGGGCACTGCAAGACCATAAAACAGCAGCTGAACACTTCCTGCGTGTGGCTAAGGTTGCACCGGATTCAAAGATTCGACAGACTGCAGAATATGATGCTGCTGCTTCATTGATAGTATTAAAACAATGGGCCACGGCCGCGACAGTGCTTGAAGGTTTCAGGAAGCTTTATCCTGAGCATAAATTGCTGAATGATATTACCAGGAAGCTGGCTGTTGTTTACAAGGAAGATGGAAATTACCTGAAAGCGGCGGGTGAATTTGAACGCATAGAAAAAGAAAATCCAAAAGATGATGCATTGCGTCGTGAAGCCTTAAACCAGGCTGCCGAGTTATATGAAAAGGCCGAAGTAAAAGATAAATCCTTGCTGGTTTATCGAAAGCTGGTGGATTATTTCCCTGAACCAATTGAAGAAGCCATAGAAGTACGCCAGAAAATTGCGGACATTTATTTAGCGCAGGGTAAGAATAAAAAATATATTGCAGAACTTAAGAAAATTGTCGCTACTGATGCGTCTGGTGGTAAAGGCCGTACTGACCGTACAAAATTCCTTGCCGCAAAAGCGTCACTGGTACTGGCTAAGCCAAAACTTGAAGCGTTCAAAAAAGTGGCCCTGGTGCAGCCGTTTAAAAAGAACCTTAAGAAAAAGAAACAGCGTATGCGTTCAGCAATCGATGCCTATACAAAACTGGTTGATTACCAGGTAGGTGATGTGACAGCTGCTGCAACTTATTACATCGCCGAAGTTTATTATGAGTTCAGTGTTGCATTAATAAAGTCAGAAAGGCCGAAAAATTTAAACGCTGAAGAACTGGAACAATATGAACTGGTGATTGAAGACCAGGCTTACCCGTTTGAGGAAAAAGCAATCAGTGTGCATGAGAAAAATATGGAGCTGCTTGATGTCGGTGTTTATAACGAATGGATCGACAGGAGTATTGCAAAACTGGCGGTTTTAGTGCCTGCGCGTTATGCCAAAACAGAACAGCAGAGTTTGGTTGTTGCACTGATTCAGCCGTCTCAAGTTATCAAAGATAGTGGCAACGAGAAGGATAGCAAAAATGAGGATGTGGTGCAGGTTGTTAAGCATGAAGAGGGCTCCAGGCAAGAAATTAAGCAGCAAGAGGAGCAGGTAGATGTTGATAATCAGGAAGCTAATCAGCAAGCTAAAGAAGAACTGGCTTTAGAACAGGTACAGGCAGATGAGTAAAACGTTATACCGTCGGTTTTATATATTTTTATCATGCGTATTTTTATTTTCCTGTGCCGGTGGTGATTTCAAACAGGACCCTGAGAGTGGCGTGTTGGACAACAAATCAATTCATGTTGATGTTGATTCGGATGTCGAGTCTGATTTTAATAGTGCCGTAGTGCTATTGCAGCAGGAAAAATATACGCAGGCAATTGATGTCTTAAAAACCATAATAGAGCGTGAACAGCGCATACCTGCACCTTATGTCAATATTGCCATTGCCTATAATAGATCAGGTCAAACCAAAGAGGCCGAAGCCAACCTGATTAATGCTTTAAAACTGGATATTGGCCATCCGGTTGCAAACAATGAGCTGGGGCTGCTGTACCGCAAAGCTGGAAAGTTTAATGCGGCGCGTACCGCCTATGAAAATGCAATCAAACAGCATCCGGATTATTTGCCTGCAAAGAGAAATCTTGGTGTTTTGTGTGATTTATATATGCACGATTTTAAATGTGCACTGGAACAATTTGAGGATTATCTTGAATTAAAACCCGATGATAAGACCGCGGCAATCTGGGTCGCTGATGTTAAACGTCGGTTCAGACAATAAAATTCAAAATGAAATATATTTTTTGCTGATACTGGTAACGAGTTAAAGATTGGCAGGTAATGACATTATGATAATTAAAGCTATACTCAATATAATTCTGTTCTGGCTAATGTTGCAAGCACCGGCCATGGCGGAAAAAAACAAGGTCGATACTGAAGTAAAAGAATTATCGGGGATTTCAATTATCGGCAATAAAGAAGCGCCAAAATCACTTTATATTGTGCCCTGGCAGAATTCTGAGGTTGGTGTAGCGACGAGTTTAAATTCAGGTCTGTTAGACGACAGTATGAGGCCCGTAGATAAAGAAGTGTTTTTACGCGAACTTGATTTTTATGAATTAAGTCACGGTAGGAATGTGCAATAAAATAATTTAAAACCAGCCATATTTACAACAATATTAATTAACGATTGAACATATCGCTATCAACAGCGAATTTTAAAATGAGGAGTACATGATGGATACTATCCAGACTATTGTGCAGTTTTTCCAGACCGGCGGTACCTTTATGTACCCGATCTTGATTGTCTTTGCATTTGGTGTAGCGATTTGTATTGAGCGATATTTGAAGTTGTCCGGTATTCGCAAAGCCAATAAAGAAGTGTGGGACAGGGTGCATCCATTGCTGGGTGAAGGCGACTTTAATGCTGCGCGTGAATCCATCGCAGATAATGAGTCAACCGTCGCAAGTTTATTAAACATGGGCCTGTCAAGACAGGGTTCAGTGCGCCGTCGCGACGATATTGAAATTGCCATGGAAGAAAGTATGATGGAAATCATTCCAACACTGGAAAAACGTACACCCTATATTGCGCTGTTTGCAAATATCTGCACCTTGCTTGGCCTGCTCGGTACCATTATGGGTCTGATTGAAGCCTTTACTGCTGTTGCCAATGCCGACCCTGCTGAAAAAGCAGACATGTTATCAGCAAGTATTTCGGTGGCAATGAATACCACAGCGTTTGGTTTGATGGCTGCGATTCCATTGCTGATTACGCATGCAATGATCTCTTCAAAAACAGGTGAGATTATTGACAGTCTTGAGATGGCCTCGGTAAAAACACTGAATATTATTTCTGATTTTGCTAAACGCCAGGCGGCGTTGGCTGCCAAGAATGGCTAGAAGACACCATTACAGGCGGCTTCAGAAAGAGGCACCTGAATTAAATATTACAACTTTCCTCAACCTGATGGTTGTGCTTGTGCCGTTTCTGCTAATTACAGCGGTATTTTCTCGCGTTACAGTTATGGAATTAAGCCTGCCTACAGGTGCTGCCAGCAGTAGCAATAAGCAGCAGTTGAGCATTGAAGTTATCGTTCGTCAGAAAGGCCTGGAAATCGGTAACGGCAGACAGGTGCTGGCAAGATTTCCTTTGCTAAAACCGAAAGACATTGACACGGGTAGTGCTGGTACAGGCGATGCTGGCAAGGGTGTAGATCAGGAAGAAGACATTAGTCGTCTGTACGATCTTAAGAAGCTGTCAAAATACCTGGTAGAAATAAAGTCTAAATATCCTGGTAAAACCGATGCTGTTGTATTAATGGAATCAGATATTGAATACCGTGTTCTGATCAGTGTGATGGATGCTGTGCGTTCAGTATTTGTTCGCAAGCCAGGTGAGGAAGGTGAAGCAGATGTGTTGCAACAGGTTGTTTTATTTCCTGAAATTTCTATTGGTGATGCGCCATGATGAAACAAAACAGGCGTATAAAGCGCATGGCGCGCAACCAGAAGAAAGGTGCAGGCAGCACCGGCTTAAGCCTGGTTTCATTAATGGATGTATTTACTATTCTGGTGTTTTTCCTGCTGGTTAATTCATCATCCAGTGATGTAATGGAGCCGCCTAAAAACATTAAACTGCCTGACTCCTCGGTAGAAACTAAACCGCGTGAAACAGTTATTGTAATGATTACACCTGATCAGGTTTTAGTTCAGGGCACACCGGTCATCAGTACCCAGGAAGTGATTAATAGCAAAGCACCGATCATTGTAGAGGTGAAAGAAAGACTGTTATTGCAGAAGAAAAAAGTCATCGGTATCAGCACTAAAGTGGTTTCAGAAAGCAAGGAGATCACGGTGCTGGCGCATCGAACTGTGCCGTTTCATTTAATGAAAAAAGTGATGGCAAGTTGCGCCAGTGCGGGATATGGAAGAATTTCCCTGGCGGTTATTCAAAAAGCGAAAAGTAAGGACTGATAGACACTCGTGGCAGTTGATATAACAAAACAGCAGAATGAAATTAATCGCAAGATTGATGACACCTACAGTCGTCTGCAAAAACTGAGAAATGAAGACACGGGTGTTTCCGAAGAATTAGAGAAACTAAATCTTCAACGCCAGCGTTTTGCTATCCTGAGTGAGGTCAATGACCAGTTAGAGAAGCTGGAGAAACTCGGTGGTGCTGATTTATTCTGGGGTGAAAATTATGACCGTGGATCTGTTCAGCAGCAACAGAAGCGTATTCACGATCTGGTCATTAATTATGATTCTCGTGTTGCTGAATTACAGAACAAACAGCGTCTTCGTGAACAAACAGCGGAAAGACTGACAGCAACAATCAACCTCTTAAACGAAGACAGCCTGGAATTGCAGGAGCTTGAGGAAGAGCTTGCAGAAGAATTTGTCATTGAACGTGAAATGGCAGAAACGTCTTTCCATCCCATGCTTATGCCATGGAACAGGAATGACGCAGACCAGCAAAGGTTCAGAAAAATATTACTGATTGTTTTATGTTTCTCAATCTTACTGGGTCTCTTAATACCGATATGGGACATTCCCATTCCTGATCGCGTAGAAGTGGTAGAAATTCCTGAGCGTCTTGCAAAACTGGTTGTGGCCAAAAAGCCGCCGCCACCGCCACCGCCTAAACAGGAAAAAGTAGAAGACAAGGCGCCTGAAAAAGAGAAAGCTAAAAAGGACAAAAAACCGGTTCCTGAAAAAGCTAAAAAGGCGCGTAAAAGAGCTGAGTCTGCCGGTTTGATGGCGTTCAAAGATGATTTTGCCGATTTAATTGACAGCACGCCCGTCGCTAAACTGGGGGCAAAAGCAAAAATCAGCGGTAACGGCAGTAAAGCCAAAAAGACAACACGTTCTTTAGTTACCTCAAGTGCAGGCAGCGGCAGCACCGGTATCAATACAGCCTCGTTAAGCCGTAATGTCGGCGGCAGCGGTGACAGCATTGGTGGAGTTGAGTTCTCACATGTAGAAAGCTCAATAGGCACAGATTTCAATGGTGAAGAAAGTCCGCTTAGCTCGGGACCAGGACCATCTCGTACCGATGAAGAAATTCAGATAGTGTTTGATAAATACAAAGCCGCTTTATATCGTATTTATAACCGGGAGTTGCGTAAAAATCCGACCTTGCAGGGCAAAATGGTATTGCGTATAACCATTAACCCCAATGGTATAGTATCAGCATGTGCGGTTGATTCCAGTGATATGGATTCACCGGCACTTGATCTGAAGATTGCCGCCAGGGTGAAGAAATTTAATTTTGGCGCAAAAGAAGGTGTGCCAACCATTACTATCCTTTATCCGATCGATTTCTTGCCGGCAACTTAACCCGAATATTTCATAGGAACGCTGAGAATATAGCTTAACATTATGAATTTATTAATAAATATTAGTATATTAGCAAAACTCACTATGTACCTGCTATCGCTATACAGTTTTTGGAAAAATCTCAGCGGCCATTTTGACCGATTCGCCTGTAACCATAGCTATGGCTATGCTTTTCGGCCAATCGGTCAAACTGACTCACCGAGATTTCCCCAAAATTCTGTATTCCTATGAAATATCCGGGTTAAGGTTAAGCGTACTCTGACAGAAACTAATAATATATTCTTGTTCATTGCTGTCCCGTTAACTTTTCAGAGAGATCTACAAACCATTGCTCTCTCTGTAAGATTTTATATTTGTACTATCCGAGACATGAACTGGAAGCCGTCGCCTGAGACACGCTGTCCAGAAAGATAAAAACATGGCGTCCATGTACGCTCGGATGCCGCGTCCTTGCGGCATACGGCCTCAGCCAACGGTTTCAATCCATGCCTCTAACAGTTAACGGGACTGCAACGATTCTTGTTAGTTTTTGAGAAGCTGTTGACGTTAATAATGTAAAAGTATTGCCGAAAAAGATCTGAAATTTATCTCTACTGTTAATAATTCAACAAGTGTTAGAAATTCAACATTTTCACTGCTAAATCCATCTTAAATACTATACTCCTGTAATTGTTTTGTGCGAAAGACTGCAGCAAATCGCTGATGATTTTTTCTTATCGGCAGCGCACTAGCAATTCAAATGAAACCAAATGTAAATCAATCATAATTCCAAGAGTGTTTGTTGGTTTAGCTTTTGTTTGTTCATAAAAAATTAATTGCATATTCTCACCTGCTCGCAAAAGTTATATTTGCGGGCAGCATTTTTTTATTGCCAGCGGAAAATGCTTTTGCGGCTGCTGATTTGAATACTTCGTCTGCCTCATTTGCCAGTGCAGATCCTGCCCGTACTAATAGTTATATGGATGCGGGAGGGGTCTGGGATGGTAATAATGATGTCAGTAATGTTGGTGATACATTTACTCTCACCATAGCAAATACAGCTGGCGGTTTACCGGCCGATGATTCTGCATTTGGTCTTCAGGACGTTATTGTTACGGTAGATGCCGGTTTTCTACTGGCTTCAAATTCTCTTAGTATAAACAATGTTGCAGTACGCCGACATGTCCTGCTATTTCAATAGGTAATGCATCGCAAGCTGGCGGTGCAGGCAACGATATACTACTTGATATAGGCAATAATGAGGATGTTCTGCCAGGATGTATATATGAATTAAGTTTTGGTTTGGCCACGACTAACACAGTGACAGCGGGTATCCACCCGCTTAGTTACGACATATCTTATGACGATAATCTGGGTAACCCGGTCAATGTCAATGTGGCGCAAAATATCGATGTTGAAACCGGTGCGCTGACAATAACTAAAACGACTGCCACTATCACCGCAAACGACAATGATGTTATTACATACAATATAACGGTGTCATCAACCGGAAATGGCGGTTTGTTTGATGTTGTTTTGACCGATGCTATTAGTGCGGACCTCAATAATTTAACATTTACTGTGCCCAATCCACCGCCCGGTTCTATCACGGGTGCAGGTGAATATACATTTGAATATCTTGCTGCTGGCGAGGTTGTGAACCTGACTGTGGATGCCACTGTTGCGCCTTTAATATCAAGCACCTGTCCAGTACTGCAAAATGATGCCAGCCTGAGTGAGCGTACCGGGGTTTCTACTGATGCCAGTGGTCCGGTACTGGTGGATTATGATTTTAATTTTACTTCCGGCTTGTCTACATCGGTGGTAACTCATAATGCCTTTACCAGTTTCTGTGAGTTTTGTGGTGATGGCGAAGTTCACATCATTGTACAAAATCCAGAGAATGCGCCACTGGAAAATATTGTCATTGTCGAAGATTTACTGGCATCGGGGCTGACTTATATACCGGGTTCCACGACCACCACATTGGGAACTGCTGGTGATCCGAGCATTAACGGCACGCAGTTGACCTGGGATTCGACGGACCTTTCAGCATTGGGCAGTTTGGCCGGTTTGGCCTCTTTTGAGATTACCTTTGGCGTGCGCCGCGTCGATGAAGGTCTGATTACAGCAAACAGAAATATTTTTGCCACCGCTACTTTTGGCATGTCCTGTCTGGCCGGCACGCAAACAGTAAACAGTGGTTTTTTTGAAGTACCTATTCGACAGCCACTGCCAAATGTAATTAAAGCTGGTCGTAACTACGATGCCGGTCAGGGGGGGTATTCCGACCCGGTATATGGTAGCCGAAACGATGATGTTATCTGGCGGGTGAATGTGCAGAATACCGGCCTGGCGAATATGGAAGCGCTGCGGATGAATGATTCCATTACCGGTAATTTCAGCATTAACTACATCTGTCCGACCAACAGCGATGCAGAGAATATTGCTGCCAATAATGGTGTTCGGCCTGGCGGCTCCCCCTGTATTAATATGAACACACCGTTTGATGTGGATGACCCGTTTGGTAATCCATCAAATGATGAAAACACATCATTTTATGATGTGCCGCCACAAAGTAATGCCTTTGTTTATTATGTCGGCAGGATACGCCAGTTCCATACCAACGAAACCAATAATGCGGATATTTCATGGGGTTGTGAGGTTAATTCACCCAACGGCGGTCTGATAACTGTGCCGGCATCATCCGGTGGCTTTACACCCGGAGTGACAGTGGCTGATACCGGTGCATTAAGCACACGGGTAGTTCCGGGCAATCTTGATGTCAACATAACGGTAAGCGGTAGTAATCCGGCGCAGCCATTGGGTAGCAAAGGTCTGGTGACTATCGAACTGGTCAATAATACCGGCGGCTCGGTAAAAAATATTACTATTCGTGACGTCCTGCCCACCGGTTACGTAATGGATGAAACTTATGGTCCAGCGAATGGACTACCCGTTGGCCAGCCGACATTTGTGCTTAACCCCGCCTATGGAGTGAATTACCCGGGCTTTATCGATACCTTTACCCGTGATGATCCCGAGTTAAATAATGGTAACCCGTTGGATGATTTACAACCTACGTTCACTTTAACCAGTAGTACGGTTGGCGCCAATGCTGCTGAACAGATAAATATGCTGCGCCATGGTGACAGGGTTGCGTTTACCTTTGGCATTGTCATGATCGAGCCTGATCTGAATAATTATACACATTATGACCTGGTCGCAGAGATCGATGTGTTACAGGAAAATACTGGCGACGGTACTGATCCGAGCAACAGCCTGGCATTAAACAACCAGGTGTTTGTGGATTTTGAATCAGTGCCAAATCCGGGGCTGCAACCGGCGAATTATCCTGAGGTGCTGAATTTTACATCTGATCCTGAAGACCTGGATGTGAACATGTCTGCGCCGCTTTATATCGTAACTAACGACCTGTCAAACCCGGTTCCGTTAACTGTATTGCTAACCAATAACGGTGGTCATGACGCTGCCGATTATTATGCTTACCTCAGTTTTGGTGAAGCCATGACAATTGTTACACCGGCGGGAGGATGTTCTATAACCACTAATCCGCCACCGCGTTCAGTGTGGGACCTGCCTGACATAATACCCCAGGGGCCGCCTGCGCCTGCAGTTGTTTATGAATGTACCGGACCGCCAATTGGGCCAGGGCAGACCGTACCGTTGACATTTACCGCCACCCAGAACCTGACGCCCCTCAGCGATGACCTGACTTTCCGTGCCGATGTTATCGGTGAGATTACATTGGCGGATGGCACGCCATTAACATTTCCAACGCCATTAACAACGTCTACTACGCCAGCGGCGCAGATAGATAATGCAGTTAACAATTACACCCTGGATTCGGTCCGCTCACGTGTGCTTGGTTTTAACCTGACAAAAGTTGTTCAGGGTAACTGCAGCGAAGACAATCCGCCACCGCTTGCTAATACCAATATCACCATAGGTGAAGACTGTACCTACCATATCAAGTCAGGTGGCTGGTTCGGTTTTCAGACCCCGGGTTTTGCTTTAATCGAAGTAAATAATGTTGTGGTAACAGATGACTTACCCAATGGTCAGGGTTATATAAACCATAACTTTACCTTAACCGGGAATATCTCAACTCCAATCGTGACTAACGGTGGCGCGGGTTCCACAGCGCTGGATGAAGTTGATATTACCTGGGCCTTTAACCCGCCGGGTGATGGTATTTTAATAAGAGATGAGTTGTTCCAGGTCGATATAACCACGCGTTTGTTAAATGATCCTGTTGATACCGTTGCAGCGCCCAATATTCATGCCGGCATTAGCACCGATATTGCACGAACCTCTTTTGATGCTATTTTTGAGGACGTTGCAGGCAACCGCCTTACCATCCCTGTTGATGACATCATCAACGTACCTCCAGGTTATCCGGTTGAAGAATTTCGTCGTGTTGATATGACGGTGACCGAACCCAACCTGCTTGTCACCAAGGAAGTCTGTAATGAAACGCTTAATGGTGTTGGGCCTAACTGTAATGGTGGTGTCTTTTCGACATTGGTCAATGATGGTGATACCAACGACTCCTATATATATAAAGTCACACTGACTAATGAAGCAAGCAGCTCGAGTGTACAACGTTCACCTGCCTACAATGTCATCTCCACCGATGTGCTGGATAGTTCTGACCTGATGTTTATTGTGCCGTTTTCTGGTGATGGACTGGATAATGATGGTGATGGTTTGATTGATGCACTCGACTTAGATGGTGAAGGCGCCATTAGTGATAATACGATTAGCAATGGGACACCTGCGGTTATTACCGTTTCAAATACCCACAGTGCGCCATTACTTCGGGTAAATCCGGGCGCCAGTGTCACCTTCTATTATCGCGTTGATCCAGATGATGCTATCGCTCCACTGCAAACCCTTGCCAATACAGTAACCATGTCATTCGACAGTCTGGACGGTGACTTTGGTAATCAAAATTTGCCACAACTGGATAATACGGCTGTGGCGCCTAATGATGCTGGCCGTGCTCGTATTTATACTTCAATACCTGCTGTGGCCAATGTACGGATGATTCCGCTGGTGGCGCAACCAAAAGCAATTATCGAATTATCGAATACTACTCTGGGCGGTTCTCCACAGGATGTGGTTGTAGGTGAAGAAATTCGCTACCAGCTAACCACACAATTGCCTGTTGCTAATTTAAGACAGTTTGTAATACGCGATGAATTACCACCGGGAATACGTTGTATAGAAGGTCAGGTGGTTAATCTGGATGCAGCACCATATTCAGCCGCTGGTTTTAATCCCGGCGGTACTTTTACGCCTACCTGTACCAGTACTGGTGTCAATGATTTTATAGAGTGGGATTTTGGTGATCAGGAATTAACTAATACGACGATCGGTACGAGGTTTGATTTTGTTATCGATTTTATTGCACGCGTGGAAAACACTGCCATTACCAGTGAAGGAAACGTAATAACCAATGGTGGCGCTGCCACAGCTGTAACAGCCACTTATGTGAATGAAGCGACGGCAACCGTGGTATTGAATTTTGCCCAGGCTGATGTTGTTGTGCGTGAACCAGTTATTGCATTAACCAAAACGTTTGCGCCGGTAGTTAACAGTGATGCGTCTGATGTTTTAACCGTTACTGTCACAGCCACCAATAACGGTACTGCAGCAGCATATAATTTGCGAGTACTCGATGAGCTGATTGGCACTGACCTGACTTATGTGGGCAATATCGGCGGTACCGATCCACCGGATAATGTTGATGTCGTTACTCTGGGCGCCAAGCGCCCAATTTTTAGCTGGGACAATGCTAATACGGATTTTGAGATCGCTCCAGGTGCAGTTAAATTGTTTACATTTGATGTACGTGTAGACACAACTGTACAACCTCTTGAAACACTGGATAACACCATTCAGGGTATTTGGGATTCGATACGCAAACTGGATATTGCCGGTCTACCCACTGCATTAAATGCCAGTGGTGCCATCGGCACTGATGGAAGTGCTCTTGGTTTAAGAAACGGCGCTCTGCCGAATGTTGCCAATGCCATCAATGATTATGAAACAACGGCCAGTGCTTCAACTTCGGTACAGCCGCTGACCATGACCAAAACGGACCTGGATCCGACCGTGATACCAAATATTGGTGCCCACAAAAACTTCCAGATTGAAATCTCTCTTCCTGAAGGCACCACCAATAACCTTGTTGTTAGCGATGATCTTAACGCCACAGGCTTGAGTTATGTGCTGTCAAACAATGCACTCTTTAATATTACTTACGAATTTATCAATATTGTAAGCATTAATGGAGCCGCACCGACTGAAGCTGCGTTCACAGCTTTCCCAGCAGACAATGCTGCTGGCAGCGTGGTCTGGGATATCGGTACCGTGGTAACAGCAGAAGAAGATGACATATCAGTTAATGCCGTTAACCCGGTCATCCGCATTAAGTATTTTGCCCGTTTTAACAACGATGTTAATACCGATAGAGACGATACCCTGCAAAATGCGGTCACCGTCAATTATGACAATGGTGAAACAGCAGGGCAGGAAACGCTGACGGATGCAACGCCGGTTGAAACTGTTCTCGAATCTTTATTGACTGTGAGCAAGACAGTCACTAATCAGACGGCAGGCAAATTGCCGGCGGATCAGCCCGATGGCGGAGATATTCTTGAATATCAGGTGACCATTACCAATACCGGAAATACCACTGCATTTGATGTCAATATCGTTGATACCCTGCCGGCAGAATTATTATTTGATGCCGGTTTTACCGCAACGGCTGAAATTAACAACGTCTCGGTCGTGGGTTTTGTTGCCACACCATCTGCTGCGCCAGCCGGTCCACTGGTATGGGGCCGCGGTAATGCGGATAACAGCCTGGATATTCCTGCCGGTGAATCACTGATGCTGGTTTATCGTGCGGTGGTACAAACGACAACCGGACCAAATACCGTAATCAGCAACAGTGTGCAGATAGACTGGACGTCTCTGGATGACAGTGATGTGGGCAGTGTTTATGAAAGAACAGGCGTTAACTGTCCAACGCCAATAGCACCGGATGATTACTGCGCAGGCCCGGCTGTTGCGACTGTCACCATGGCTGATACTAATAACCTGGTTAAGACGGTCATTTTAGATAGCTATGATGCGCTACCGTTAAGTACAGCGAATGACGGTATAGTACGTATCGGTGATATTGTTACGTACCGGCTGGACGTCAATATTCAGGAAGGACTTACTGACAATGTGAATGTGCAGGATGTTCTACCTGCAGGTTTGACCTTTGTTGATGTGGTCAGCATCAATGGTGATGCCACGGCTGATTATGATCCACCAGCATCCGGTGCGGGTTCAAACTTCTCCTATGCAACCATTCCTGCGGCAAATGCTCCAGGTGCAGGTGATACCGGTACGCTTAACTGGAACCTGGGCAGCATTACTAATGATGCCGCCGGCGACACAACGACCGATAGTTTCGTTATCGAATACCGCGCCCACGTTACTGAAAATGCAGGCCTGGCGCATGTAAATTCTATTCCCTTAAGTAATACCGCTGACTTCAGTTATGTTGATGGTAACGCAAATCCATCACCAGTTGATCCGCGACTGACCGATAGTGCAAGCATCACCGTGTTACAGCCGATTGTATCCACTGCCGATTTGAGCAAAGTAAGGCGCAGTGGGTTACCCAGCGGAAACACGGTGGCTGCCGGTGAGCTCATGGATTTTCGTTTAACCGCCTGTAATTCGGGCGATGCGCCGGCTTATGATCTGGTGCTGCAGGATCTTCTGCCTGTAGAGCTAAATGAAACCACGATTACTGCACCTGTGGTTACTATTAATGGTGCAGCTGCTACGGCAGGCAGTGATTATGTTTATACGCCACCCGCAGGGCCAGGTGGCGTCATGAATTTCCTGTTTAATAACGAAGCGAAACCGGTCAATCCAGGGCAGTGTGCGGTCATCGAATTCGATATCAATGTGGGGGCCATTGGTATCAACCAGGTATTTGTTAACGAATTGCAGGCCCTCGAATATCACTCTCTGGATTCAGATAACGCAAACCAGTTATTACGTGAAACTTATGGCCTGGCCGGGCCGGTGAACTTCAGCATGAATACCCTGGTGCCGGCAATTGTTGTACCGGATAAAGCGCTGATTAGTCCACTTAGTTTTGAAGCTAGCATTGGTGAAGAGATTATCTATCAGCTGAAGGTGCCTGGTGATTCGGGCACCATGGCTGCCACCCTGTTTGATGTGCGAATCGTTGATGACATGGCGACAAACCTGACCTTTGTAGATGCCACACTGGATGCGGCCAGTACGTATACCGGTGCCTTTGATACCTCTGCAAGTTCAGCTAACCAGGTGCGTATTGATATAACTTCATTGCCGGTAACGGCTGGTGTTACCGAGCAGGCGGTGTTTAATGTCCGCGCACGGGTAAATAATGATGCCAACACCAATGCTGTATCGCCAGCACCAACACCAGCTTTTGGTAACCTCATGTCCTATGGTTTTGCTGCCAATCCTGGTGGTGCTTTTATTAATGGTGGCAGTGCTGCAACTCCCGGTAGTGATGATATTTCTATAGTTGAACCGGTAGTGACACTGACGAGTAAAACGGTGGCCAACCAGACCCAGGCTAATGCGTTGACCGATGCTGGCGATATCCTGCGTTATACCCTGGTGATCAATGCTGCTGCCGGCGTCACCGAATCTGATGCTTTTGATATCAGTGTTCTTGACTCGCTTGGACTGGGTCTGGCGTATCAGGGTAATCCGACAGTAACTGGAACTAACACGATTGCTGCGCCTGTTGTTGCCGGTGATGGCGTGGCAACTCCGCAGACCTTAACATGGGACCTGGCCGGTGGTACGGATATCGATATTACTGAAGGCGGCTCGGTTACCATCACTTACGATGTGCTGGTGCTGGATCCGGTGTTGGCATTGCAGGCACTGAGTAACTCGGCGCAGCTACAGTGGACCAGCCTTGATGGCGCCAGTGCCTTTGAACGCAATGGCTCGAACAGCCCGGTATTTAATGATTATTTTTCTGCGTTGCAAACCTCTACGGTAACGACACCGGATAACAACATTATCAGTAAAACACGTTTGAGTGATACACATAATCCTTTAGATAATATTGTGCGTGTCGGCGACATTCTCGACTACGAGTTACGCATCAGTCTGCAGGAAGGCAGTAACCCCAATTTTGTTGTTAGAGATATCCTGCCGCAGGGTCTGGCTTTTGAAGAAACGGTCAGCATCAATGGTATTCTCACTGCACCTTTTGTCGCCACAGCACCATTTGCACATGCTGATATACCTGCGGCTGTCGTTACTGGTAATCCCGCTACAGGTCTGAGCACCGTCACCTGGACAGCAGGCACAGTAGTTAATGCCGGTGATAATAATCCTGCCAATGATGATTTTGTTATTGTTTACCGTGCACGGGTCCTGAACCTGGTACATCCGCAACAAAACAACATAGCCTTGAGTAACACGGTTAATTTTGACTACGACACAGCAACAGGTGTTGCTCCAACAAAAGCTGATAATGAGCTACTTGATTTGCAGCAACCGGATTTATCGATAACAAAAGTGGCAGTGCCAGCGGGCGGCGATACCATTATCGATGCCGGTGAGCTGATTACTTACACTGTCGATATAACCAATAACGGCACCGCATCTGCATACGATACAGAGCTGCGCGACATTATTCCTGTTGGCCTGCGCAACGGTACGGCGACGATAACCATGGTCAGTACACAGTTGCTGGTAGCCGGCACTGTGTTGCCCAACCTTGCGCCGATATATGATGCGGTCAGTGGTATTGCAATATGGAACTTCGATACCGGTGTTGCTGATGCATACAATATACCGGCAGGTGATACTTTACGTCTTGTTTATCAGCTCCAGGCTGACGCAGGATTAGGAGCCGGTCTGGTAATGACCAACCAGGCCCAGGTCCAGTTCTATTATTCTTTTGATAATAACGCGACTCCGGTGGCTGGTGCTGTTACCGGTATACGTGAAATTTACGGTCCGAGCAATATTGCGCAGGTGTCTTTATTCACAGATGCACCTAACGCATTACTCAAACAAAACCCGGCTGATCTGCTGGCGTCGATAGGTGAGACATTCACTTACCGTATTACCGTTCCCGAGGTGAAGCAGACAACAGCATTACATGATGTGCGTATACTTGATGATCTCAGTGCAGTGGCAGCAGGCTTGCAGTTAGTCGGTTTGACAAAAGTCACCGGCAGTTTGCCGTGGGTGCCTGTCAATATCGGCACACCGGACAATTTGATCATTGCGGATGTTACCAACGGCATCGATATTCCCGCAGATGAACAGGCCGTGATTGATGTCACTGTCACCTTGCGAAATGTCTCGCCGCCAAACGATGACGGTTTGGTTTTTAGTAATGCGGCGAGTTATACCTTTAATCAGGTTAATGACGACAATACTACGCAAGGTGTTGGTGCAGGCAATACAACTCCCGATATGACCGTGGTCGAACCGGACCTTACCCTGGATAAACGTGGACCTGCTGGTACGGTTACTTTCGCTGCATCGATTCCTTATACCCTGGTAATTGAAAATATTGGGAACGGTCCGGCTTTTGATACAACTGTTGTGGATCGATTACCACTTTTGCCTGACAATCCAGCGCTAATCGGTGGTACCTGTGATGTCACACCAGAGAATTTTGACGCACGTATTACCACTGCTGCAGATGAGTCAACAGTGGTCAGGGCGTTGGTTCAGGGTACAGATTATACAGCGACGTATACTGCGGCACCCACTTGCGAAGTGGTGATTACAACATTAACTGATGCGGCGCGTGTCGAAGCCAATGAGAAATTTATTATCGATTACGACGCTATACTCGATTCGGGCAGCCAGAACGGGGCAACACTAACCAATATCGCCGGGATTACCCAGTGGTTCAGTCTGGATACGGCCGGTGCAGGTGTTACTGGTGAAATTAGAGAATATACAGGAACCATAAGTAATGGCACACCAACAATTGTGGACCATGAAGATGCAGTTAGCGTTACAGTTGAAGCCCCTGTTCTTGATTTTCAAAAAACCGTAGTTAATGTGACGACCGGGCAGGACCCGGGCACCGATGCATCACCGGGCGATACGTTGCGCTATAGCATTCGTGTCCAGAATATTGGCCCTGTCGCTCTCCCTGGTTTCAGTGTTACTGATGAAGTAGATGCATTAGCGCCGCCGAGTGGTTTTTTTGGGCCGGGCGCCATGGCTAACTTTAGTATACCGGCAGGCGCAGATAATTCTAATACCGATATCAATGGCGGCATCAACGGCGCCGGTCTGCTCGATGTGCGTAATATATCGATTGATGCGGCTGGTGGAGCGAATGACACAGTATTTATAGAATTTGAAACCACGCTGCTGCCGGTTTTAACCAGTGGCACAATAACACGTAACCAGGCGCAGATTAATTCATTAGCTACTGGCGTGCTGTTGAGTGATGATCCACTTGTGGGTGGTGTTGAGGATCCGACTGAAACATTAATTGCTTCAGCGCCGGAATTTTTAGTACAAAAAACATCACAGGATATTACTGGTGACCCCGCCGTGCTCGAAGCAGGTGATACATTGCGTTATAACCTGACGGTTAAAAATATTGGCCAGGAAAATTCAGTCAACACACTGTTGAGCGATCAGATCCCATCCAATACTACCTACATTTCGGGTACTACTACGCTGAATACAGCGGTGGTTGCGGATCCATCTACAGGGGTCTCTGCACTGGAAGGCGGTATGCTGATTAATGCACCTGAAGACACTACTGCCGGCGCCATGCGAGCAGACCTGGATCCAGCGGCTGATAATATGGCAACGATTACTTTTGATGTTGTCATTAATGATTCTGTTATTGATGGCGCGATAATTTCTAACCAGGGTTTTGTCAGTGGTGACGGTGTTGGTAGTGGCGCCTTCCCGTTGCAGCCG
>CAVYHW010000073.1:0-5478 GCA_963768215.1 uncultured Gammaproteobacteria bacterium | reverse complement strand
GTGCAACACGCTGGCAGACCATGACCAGTGTTGTACTGCCTGCTGCCAGCCCGGGAATTTTCTCTGCGGTTATGATGGGCTTTGGCCGTGCTGTTGGCGAAACCATGATTGTATTAATGGCCACAGGCAATACACCCTTAATGGACATGAGTATCTTTCAGGGTATGCGAACACTGGCGGCCAATCTTGCGGTAGAAGTCCCGGAGGCAGAGGTTTTCAGTACGCACTATCGTGTTCTGTTCCTGGCTGCATTGATCCTGTTCCTGTTCACTTTTGTTTTTAATACATTAGCTGAACTGGTTCGCCACAGGTTGCGTAAAAGGTATAGCGAATTATGATCAGCCAGCAAGCAAAGCAGTGGTTCAAAAGCGGCACGCCGTGGATCTGGTTAAACGCCGGGGCAATTGCTATTTCGCTGGTCGCCGTATTCGGATTGTTACTATTGATATTATTTCGTGGCATGAGCCATTTCTGGCCAGCAGATGTAGAAGCTTTTCATTACCAGAATAGTGAGGACACCATAACCGTTATCGCTGAAATTATCGAATCAGAATCAGTACCTGTCGAATCGTTATATAATGTTTTAAACGCCAAAAGAGGTGATGTCAGCGATGAACAGGGAAATGTGACACGTTACCTGGTCAAGACAGGGAACCGGGATATCTTAGGCAGTGATTTCAGGTGGTTATATGATATCGACCTGGTAAACCAGGAACAGCCCGAAAACCTGATGGTGCTCGAACGCATCGAATGGGGAAACTTTTACGGTTACCTAAATGCCGTCTACGAAAATGAACAGCTGGTTGCCAGCGGTGATAAAGCATGGCCAGAATTTACTGAACGACTGAAACGTACTATCGAAATACGTGAAAACATACTTCACCTCGAACAGGTCGAAATCGGCGCCATAAACTACAAGCTGGAACGTTTACGTTTAAAGGAAAGAGGTTTACAGCTTGATGATGAATTGACTGATGAAGCAGCAAAAGAACTCGCAGAAAAGCGTGCCGATTTAAATATCGAATATGAAGAACTGTTAAAACAAACAAAGATACTCTACCAGGATATCAATCGTGACTCGATTCGCGCCACAGTTATGGATGGCAGCGAAGTCTCTGTGCCACTGGAAAAAATCGTTAAAGCCTGGCAGCCTAATAAAATGACTGTATGGAACAAGCTTGGCTTCTACGTACACACACTATGGGACTTTATTACTAAGGACCCGCGTGAAGCCAATACCGAAGGTGGTATCTTTCCTGCTATTTTTGGCACCGTAATGATGGTGATATTAATGGCCATACTGGTCACACCATTTGGTGTTATTGCTGCGGTTTATTTACGCGAATATGCAAAACAGGGGGCCTTAATACGAATTATCCGCATCGCTGTCAACAATCTCGCCGGGGTGCCTTCGATTGTCTACGGTGTATTTGGCCTGGGATTTTTTGTTTATTTTCTCGGTGGCAATATTGATGCTTTATTTTTCCCGGAAGCATTGCCCGCCCCTACTTTCGGCACACCGGGTTTGATGTGGTCGTCGCTAACGCTGGCATTACTGACTTTACCCGTAGTTATCGTCGCCACTGAGGAAGGCCTGTCCCGTATACCTAAAAGTTTGCGCGAAGGCAGTCTCGGACTTGGCGCAACCAAGGCAGAAACATTGTGGCGTGTTGTGTTACCAATGGCTAGCCCGGCTATAATGACCGGATTAATTCTGGCCATTGCTCGCGCTGCGGGTGAAGTTGCGCCATTGATGCTGGTCGGTGTTGTAAAACTGGCGCCCAGCTTGCCACTGGACGGTAATTTCCCGTTTTTGCATCTAGATCGCAAATTTATGCACCTGGGTTTTCATATATACGATGTAGGTTTTCAAAGCCCGAATGTAGAGGCGGCCAGACCTCTGGTGTATGCCACCTCATTTCTGCTTGTGGTGGTCATCGTTACACTTAACTTAACTGCAATCAATTTAAGAAACAGGTTGCGAGAAAAGTATCGCGCCCTTGATGGCTGATACCATTATGCACACTCTGACCTGAATTAATCCGGAAACCATTATGACTAATTCTGTAACAACACAAATTGATCCATCATTAGTGACTTCATCTTCAGCATATAAAAATACGGAAATCTGTATGGATGTTAATAATCTAAGCCTGTTTTACGGTGAGGCCCGGGCGTTAACTGATATCAGCTTTCAGATGAAAAAAAATCGCGTCACTGCATTTATCGGTCCCAGCGGCTGTGGCAAATCAACCTTGTTACGATGCTTTAACCGAATGAATGATCTGGTAGATAGTGTGCGCGTTACAGGCGAAATCATTCTCGATGGAAAAAACATCAATGCGCCTGGAGTTGATGTAACCGAACTAAGACAACGCGTTGGCATGGTATTTCAAAAACCCAATCCTTTTCCTATGAGCGTATTTGAGAACGTCGCTTACGGTTTGCGATTACAGGGCATCAATAAACGCAGGGTGCTGGAAGAAAAAGTAGAATGGGCGCTTAAGGGCGCTGCACTATGGAATGAAGTTAAAGATCGACTGGATGAGAGCGCACTGGGACTGTCAGGTGGTCAGCAGCAACGCCTGGTCATTGCACGTGCAATAGCCATTGAACCTGAAATTTTATTACTGGATGAACCCGCATCTGCACTTGACCCGATATCCACCTTAAAAATAGAAGAACTGATATCCGAATTAAAATCGAAGTACACCATTCTTATTGTCACTCACAATATGCAACAGGCAGCACGTGTTTCAGATGAAACCGCCTTCATGTATTTAGGAGAAATGGTAGAGTTTGGTGAAACCAGTACGATATTTACCAACCCGGTAAAAAAACAGACTGAAGATTATATTACTGGCCGTTATGGCTAAATACACACACAGAATTATGCGGCCAGTATGATTCAATTAATAATAATGGGAGCTAACAATGAATTCTAACGATCCAAACCAGCATATATCCCATATGTTTGATGAAGAAATGGAAAACCTTCGTAATCAGGTATTAAAAATGGGAGGTTTAGTTGAGCAGCAAATTAATGGTGCTATCGAAGCATTACAAAATACCAGTGCGCCTGGCGCTGAAAAGATCATCCTTAACGACCATAAAGTCAATGCACTGGAAGTTACTATTGATGAAGCCTGTACGCAAATACTGGCAAGACGCCAGCCGGCCGCATCTGATTTAAGGATGGTCATTGCCGTCATTAAAACAATTACCGATCTCGAGCGCATCGGTGATGAAGCAGAAAAAATCGCAAAAATGGCTTTATACCTGGCTGAAGATGATGTTGGTTTTCATCGCCGTTATACAGGCTTGTGCCATCTTGCGGATCAGGTAAAACATATGGTGCATAATGTTCTTGACGCATACGCACGGCTTGATGTCGATGCTGCAATTAAAGTGGTGCGAGATGATAATGATACGGACAAAGAATATCAGAACCTGATGCGCATGTTAATCACCTTCATGATGGAGGATCCAAGAAAGATTTCTGAAGTGCTTGAGGTGATCTGGGCTGCCCGTGCATTAGAACGTATAGGTGATCATGCCAAAAATATTGGTGAATATATTATTTACCTGGTGAAAGGTAAAGATATACGCCATCTTGATATAGATGAAGTTGAGAGAAGTGTATTATGAAACATGCAAACATTCTGGTTGTTGAAGATGACCCTGGCATACAGGATATGCTCAAGTTGTCATTGTCCGCTGATGGTTACACACTGTACTCTGTATATACAGTAAAAGATGCATGGACAACACTTGAGAATAAACACATTGACCTGGTATTACTTGACTGGATGTTACCGGACAACAGTGGCATCGATTTATTACACCGTATTCGAAAATATCAATCCATGCTGCCGGTGATTATGTTAACCGCAAAAGCAGAAGAAGAAGACAGAGTTCTGGGACTGGATGTTGGCGCCGACGATTACGTAACCAAACCTTTTTCTGTTCGTGAATTAAGCGCAAGAATCCAGGCACTGTTGCGACGTTCCATGCCCGATGATCAGGCCGTGCAAATCGATGACCTGTTCCTCGACCCGACAAGCCACCGGGTAAATGTTAATGATACGGCAATAGAGTTATCACCTACCGAGTTTCGTTTACTGCACCATTTTATGATGAATCCGGACCGTGTATTTAGCCGGACGCAGTTACTGGACCAGGTATGGGGTACTCAGGTTTATGTCGAAGAACGCACCGTAGATGTACATATCCGGCGCTTGCGCAAACAACTTGAACCGTTTAACTTAGATAGACTATTACAAACAGTCCATGGTAGTGGCTATCGATTCTCCAGACTGTAATGATCAACTAAAACGACCGGCTTGTATGATCGATTCAATATGACTGCAAACTTAAAGCGAGAACTAATCTTACTGATAACATGGATGCTTTTCATGCTACTGACAGGCATGATTTATGATTCAGTTTTTGCCTTTCTTTTTATTGGCTTACTGGTTTATTCGCTGTGGAATTTATACAACCTGAATAAACTTAGCAAATGGCTGGACAGCCCATCAAAAAAAACACCTGAAGTCATCGGTATATGGGACGATGTATATTATCAGCTGTATAACCTGTACAAACGTCAACGCAAAGCCCGCCGTAAGTTAACATCCATACTTGATCGTTTTCAAAAATCAACTCGAGCACTGCCCGATGCCATTATTGTTTTAAATAAACTAAATGAAATAGAGTGGTTCAACCCTGCTGCCCGACAGATGTTTAATTTAGATTCGCGTGCGGACGTCGGCCAGCGAATTAACAATTTAATTCGTCAACCCAGGTTTGTGCATTACCTGCTAAAAAAAGACTTTAATAAACCACTTGATTTTTCATTCAATCAGAAAAAAATAGTACTACGCATTACCCCTTATGGCAAAGGGCAATATTTGATAAGTGCACGTGATATTACATTACTACGTCAAATTGATGATATGCGGCGTGATTTCATCTCCAATGCATCACACGAATTACGCACGCCACTCACCGTGATATCCGGTTACATTGAATTCCTGCAACATAATGCAGACGATAAAATAAAAATCCCGCTGGAAAAAATCCAGCACCAAGCCGTACGCATGAACAAGATCGTTACCGAGCTAATTGACCTGGCAAAACTGGAATCTGCTACAGCAGTCGATCTTACAAATAAAGTTGATATTAATGATTTATTAAACGATGTATGCAATGAAGCTCTATCTCTTGATCAAAACAAGCATCATACTTGAATTAGAAATTAAAGCAGGTCCAGATAACAAGCCTGCTTTAAATTTATATGGAAGCTATGCAAGAATTACACATGGCCTTTTCAAACTTGCTGACAAACGCGATACGCTATACACCTGCCGGCAAACACATAAAGTTATTTTTAATTGCACCAGGAAAAAGACATTTCTGTTGGCGTCCAGGACAGGGGTATAGGCATCAGTCATGAACATATACCCAGGTTAACCGAGC
>CAVYHW010000072.1:0-6388 GCA_963768215.1 uncultured Gammaproteobacteria bacterium | reverse complement strand
GGTTGACCACGTAATCAGTATTGAATGAGCGCATATTAACCTCATACGCCAGCAGGTCGGAGCGGCACACAACCTTGCCTTCAGGATGAAGCAGTTTGCTGCTGATGGCGATTTTCAGGTTGATTTCATCAGAAGCGGTGGCGCCAATCACGCCATTACAGTTACTCCTGCTGATTCCAGCCAGCTCAAGGTTTCTGGGAACCGATGCATCGCCTATCAGGCAGGGCACGAATTCCCTCAGGTCATAGATGTTGTTCTCCAGCAGGCTGTGCTGGTCTTCTTCGATGACGACCACCCGGTAATGTTCATCCGTGAGAGCCTTGATGACTTCATAACCGGTTTCACCCAGTCCGCAGACAAGATAAAAGCGCTCATGTATGTTATTGACCTGGTTGCTAAATCTGCGTTCATTGCGTGCTTTCTTAAAGACGGGGTCCTGCACCAGGCCAAGGATGTGACCAATGGCATAGAACCAGGCGATAACCGTGATGTAGATAGTGCAGATGACCCACAGACGCTGTGCATCGCTTAGCGGATAAGGAATTTCACCAAAACCGATAGTGGTGGCAGTAAAACTGACATAATAAAAAGCATGAAATATACTCATGTGCCAGGGATTGCCCTGATCATCCACACCCGGTATCAAAACCATCCCCATCATTGATATGGCATAAACCACAATGAGGGTGATCAGAGGTGCGCGCATGCGCGACATGATCATCGATATCACCGGATTGATGACTTCCCCGGAGGTCTCCTGTTTTACGGGTTCCTCATTATTCATCATCTGGCTTTCTTCAGAGGATTAACGGCGCAACATGGTGGTTTCAATCATCAGCAGGATGACTGAAATAATATTGGCAAGAACGGCGCCGCCACTAAGTGATACGATGAGTACGACGGATTCAGGTGTCAGGCCTGTTTCCTGTATGTGTACAGCAAATGTCCATACCAGTGCGGCAGAGATTAATTGCACCAGCGCAACCAGGCTAGTCGCCAGCAACATAGGACCTAATCGTGAACGGTCACCAAATTTCAGTATAGTGGAGATCAAATTGACGATGATTACCGCAAATAATTCATAAACATTGTGGTGTTCCGGGTTATCCATTTCGCCTATAAAAAAACCGAAATTCAGTGTCAGCGCAAGGATCATGAAAAAGCTGAATATGACTTTTTCCGAGTTCATTAGTTTTCTCTTCTATTGTTATTGTTCAATTTTAAGTGTAGTTTAATTTATTAGAGTTAATAGTAAAGAACTTAATGTAAGTTATTGTGTTTTATATAAAAGAATTTTGTTCCGTAAAATATGTTGAAATTAATAAATTACTGATGAATTAGCAAAACACGGAGCTGGACTGGTTTTACCCGCAAAATTAAAGAGTGCGCCTTGTAATATAGATTATATGGCTGCTGGCCTGATAATCTGACTGTTAGAGTTTAACAATGAGGTCACTAAGCATTCAAGTTGACCCCAAACTTGCAACCCCAAACAAAACGAACTTAGCGAAACGGGACAATAAATAACTGTTTCAGTATCTGTTTATAAATCGCTGTAAGTTTTTCAAGTTCATTAATATTTATATTTTCATCAATTTTGTGGATACTTTCATTAACGGGACCCAGTTCAACGACCTGTGCGCCGGTTGGTGCAATGAAGCGACCATCTGATGTACCACCTGAAGTTGATAGTTCTGAATCAATATTACATACGGATTTGACTGCCTGTTTTGCGGCTTCAACCAGTTTACCGTCCGCAGTTAAAAATGGGTGGCCTGATAATGACCAGTTCAGGGTGTAGTTCAACTGGTGTTTATCCAGTATGTTTTCAACACGTTGTTTTATTTGCTGTTCGGTTATTTCTGTAGAAAAACGCAGGTTAAACTGAACGTTTAAGTTACCCGGTATGACATTACTTGCACCGGTGCCGGCATGGATATTTGAAATCTGAAAGCTGGTTGGCGGGAAAAAATCATTTCCATTGTCCCAGACTTCATTGCATAAATCCTGTAAGGCACCTGAAAATAAATGGATGGGATTTTTTGCCAGCTGCGGGTAGGCGATATGTCCCTGCACACCATGGATGGTCAGATCGCCGGAAAAAGAACCACGGCGTCCATTTTTAATTACATCACCAACGGTATTCGTACTTGTTGGTTCGCCAACCAGGCACCAGTCAATTTTTTCGTTATTATTAACAAGGTTTTCAACAACTTTTACCGTGCCATCTACAGCAGGGCCTTCTTCATCACTGGTAATTAAAAACGCAATGGAGCCGGGCTTGTCTGCATTTAATAGCGCTTTATTCTCCTTGAGAAATTCTTCACAGGCGCAAACCATGGCAGCAATACTGCTTTTCATATCTGCACTGCCACGCCCAGTCATTACATCATTACAAATAGTCGGTGTGAACGGGTCGCTGCTCCATTGTTCAGCAGGACCGGTAGGCACAACATCGGTATGGCCCGCAAAAACAAACAGCGGAGATTTTGTGCCGTATCTGGCCCACAGGTTATCAACCTCACCGTAACGAAGATTTTCAATTTTAAAACCAGTCCTGCTTAATCTGTCTGCAATAATTTTCTGACACCCCAGATCATCAGGAGTAACAGAGGGGATGCTTATCAGTTGTTTTGCAAGGTCTAATGTTGCGCTCATGTTTATTTATAGTGATTCTTTTAATTGTTGTTTCAGTGCGCTTTGCTGATCTTTTGAAAGTGCCTTGTCTTTAAGCGTGCTAATAACAAATTGGTCGATGGCCTTTTCACCTGCGGAGGTGATTCTTGCGTTAATAATTTTAATTTTGCAATCGACGAATGCTTTTGCAATCGTTTCCAGCACACCGGGTCTATCAATGGTTTCAATAGTTATAAGTGTGGTATTTTTAGTTTTCGTTTTTATAAATTTAACAACAGTTGGTGACGAGAAATGCCTGTGTTTACTACTACCGCTTAATGATGCCTGTCTATCACCGTTGCCATTGTTTAATCGTTCTTCCAGCTGGTCAATAATCTGTTCGGCGACAAATGACATTTTTTCATTATTTATATTGATGGGAGCTAAACGGAAGGTAAGCAGTGCATAGCCATCAGTTGCATTGAGAAGCTGCGCATTGACAATATCCACTTCACATTTTACTAAACCGCTTACCACGTCATAAAAGGCCAGGTCCCGGTCTTTCATATAAATCATTAACTGGATGCTGTTACTGGACTCATGCACCCGTGTTTGTATAAGCGGCTTATCAAGTTTTTGTTTATTCCTGGCATTAATTATGAGAGATGTATGCCAGGTGATCTGGCCGTATGTATGGCCTTGAAAGTATTCTGCATTAAATGTTTTCCATAAGTCATTTGCCTGGTGTGAGTCAATTCCCATTTCTTCCAGCCTTCGCAAACTGGCTGTCTGAATTTCATTAATGTTGCTTTCCTTGTCGCTTTGCTGACCAAGGTCAGCCTGGTTAGCGCTTTTGTTTATATAGGCGGCTGTTTTGTTATATAACTCACCGAGTAATTTATCTTTCCAGTCGTTCCATTGTTTTGGGTTGGTGGCGCGTATATCACATATCGTGAGGATATAAAGATAATCAAGCCGTTCCAGCGTTTTTACCTGTTCTGCAAATGCGCCAACAATGTCCGGGTCACTTATGTCTTTGCGCTGTGCAGTCATCGACATGTTTAAATGGTTTCTTACTAACCAGCTTACAAGACTGGTGTCTTCTTTTGGCAACCTGTGAAGCTTGCAAAACGCTTTTGCATCTTCGGCGCCAAGTTTGGAATGGTCACCCGGGCGGCCTTTAGCAATGTCATGAAATAAACCGGCCAGATACAGCAATCCCGGCTTGGATAAATGCTGGAATATGCCACTGGCCAATGGGAATTCGTGACAGTATTCAGGCACATTAAGTCGTCGCATATTTCTAATGACGAACAGTGTATGTTGATCAACAGTATATGCATGAAATAAATCGTATTGCATTCTGCCTACAATAGAATCAAAAGCAGGGATGTAGGCGGCGAGTATGCCGTAACGGCTCATGCGCCTTAATTCATGGGTTATGCCACGAGAACGATTAATTATTTTAATAAACAGTTGCTGGGCACGCGGTGACTGCCTGACTTTGTCATCAATTAAATATTTATATTTTCTTACCTGACGAATTGTTCCCGCGCGCACACCCTGTATTTCCGGGTAGTCCTGCAAAATTAAAAACATTTCAAGAATGGCGCAGGGATTGTCTTTGAAAACTGTTTCTTTCGTGGTTTCAATGTAACCGTTCCTGACCTGAAAGCTGTCATTTATCATTTCAGCTTCCTTATCGACATCGGCATAAATGATAGCCTCTCTGAAATGCTGCAATAACATTTCATTTAATCGTGCCAGCTCAATAACGGTCCGATAGTATTGCTGCATGAATTGCTCGATGGCTTCATTCTTTGAATGTTCTTTATTATTTTTAAAGCCAAATTCGGCTGCCAGGTCAGCCTGGTAATCAAATAACAAGCGGTCTTCACGCCGGCCGGCAAGATAATGCAGGCTGCAACGAATACGCCAGAGTAAATGCTGGCCTTCCAGCAGCGTGTTTAATTCATCTAGAAGAAGAAACTTTTCTTTTACCAGGTCATGTAAACTGCCGGCATTAAAGTGCCGTTTGGCGACCCACCCGATCATTTGAATATCACGTAGACCACCACGACTTTCTTTTATATTGGGTTCCAGATTGTAAGCAGTATCATTGAATTTACCGTTACGCTGGATCTGTTCCTCGAGCTTTGCCTGAAAAAATGATTTTGAATCCCAGATGTGCTCAGCACTGGTTTTCTGCTTCATTTCGGTAAATAGATGCTGGCTTCCGGCAAGTAATCGAGATTCCATAATATTTGTTGCAACAGTGATGTCATTCGTTGATTCATCAACACACTCTTCAATGGTGCGGACACTGTGACCGATTTCGAGATGAATGTCCCATAACAGCATGAGGAATTTTTCAAGTACATCTTTGGTTTTCTGGTTCTCTTCTTCTTTTAACAGAATCATTAAATCAATATCTGATTTAGGGTGCAATTCACCGCGCCCGTAACCACCAACGGCAATAAGTGCAATTTCCTGGTCTATATCTTTTAACAGGTGTGTGTAGAGGATATTGATTAAACGGTCGATAAGATTGGCCCGGCCATATACAACAACATTGACATCACTACCGTTCTGGTAAATTGTTTTTAAACCTTCATCAATAGAGGAAACGGCTTTTTTGAGTAGGTTGATGACTGCGGGGCTGACGGGAGCATCCTGGGATTCAGCAAGACTATCGATATGTTGCTGGCCAAGTTGTTGGCTTAATGTATCAAAATTGACTATATCGTCAATGATGTCCATGCATAAACGATAGCCTGGCAGCGCAGAATCAGTTACCGCAGCGGTTTCTTCCATAGATCTGTCAACATCGGCATCAAGCTGTTTTTTATTTAGGCTTGCCATTAAATTTCATCACCTTCACATTGTGTTAAAACTTCGTGACCATCACTGGTCACCAGGATAGTGTGTTCCCATTGTGCAGACAGACTATGGTCTTTGGTGACAACGGTCCAGTTATCATTGAGTAACTTAACTTGACGTTTGCCTGCGTTTATCATCGGTTCGATGGTGAAGATCATACCAGACTCCAGGGTAATGCCGGTGCCAGCTTCGCCATAATGTAAAACCTGGGGGTCTTCGTGAAAACCTTTACCTATGCCATGGCCACAATATTCTCTCACTACGGAAAAATTATTTGATTCCGCATATTGCTGGATAACGTGTCCAATATCCCCCAACCGGGTACCGGGTTTGACTATTTCAATGGCAAGCTTTAAACACTCATGAGAGACCTCGCTTACACGTTTGCCACGTATCGATGGTTCACCAACAAAAAACATTTTACTGGTATCACCGTGGTAGCCATCTTTAATCACGGTAATATCAATATTGATGATGTCGCCATTTTTCAGTTTTTTCTCACTCGGTATGCCGTGACATATCTGATGATTAACAGAAGTGCAGATAGATTTTGGAAAACCGTGATAATTTAGTGGTGCAGGGATGGCCTGCTGAACATTGACAATGTAATCGTGGCATATTCTGTCGAGTTCGTTAGTGGTTACTCCAGCTTTCACATGCGGCCGTATCATTTGCAGTACTTCTCCTGCAAGTCGACCGGCAACACGCATTTTTTCTATTTCCTGTGCATCTTTGATTAATATTGCCATGTTGTTATTTTCATTAAATTCATATAGTTGTGATACAAACACCAAAACGATAGTGTTAAAATGCCATTGTTAATTTTTGCCGTTTGTGGTATAAATCGCCCGCGCTGAGAAAAGCTTGGCGAAAACGAGCGATATTGTTAGCC
>CAVYHW010000071.1:0-4227 GCA_963768215.1 uncultured Gammaproteobacteria bacterium | reverse complement strand
TGTTATGTTAATATTTACTCATTTTTCCGTTACGTATACTTTCATATTTCAATTGCTTTTGTAATGTCCTTGTTGGCCAGTCGATTAATGGCATGTCTGAACATTAATGGCTGACTGGGCTGTGTTTGCCTGGTCTAACAGTTGCTGCATGTAATGTGATGGCTTGCGATGAAGGTTTATCCATAACTGCGCGGTAACCTGCTCCGTTTTTGGCATAAGGCCTTTTATATATACCGCAAGACTAACTTTATTATTTTGCAGTGCTGCGGCAAATCGCTGCCAGCGAAGTTCCTGAGTAAAAAGACCGGATTGCATTAACTTTTCAAACAACGGGTCGCATTGACGCGGTTGTGAACGACCAACTACCCATAAGTTTTTAGCGCCCTCGAGTGCTGCCTGTTTGTCGCCGGTATTAAATTCCGCCAGGTGGTGGTAGCAATTCAGGCGAGTGTCATCGCTGGTACTGTAAAACTGCAAAAAAAGCGGCCACTGCTTGCGTTTTGCCAGGTGATATAACCATTTGCTTGTTAATTTTCCGGCATAACGTGAAGATCCGTGTTGTTGCAGGAATTGTTTTATCTGTTCTTCGTCATCCAGGTGTTTTTTTAGCCATTGGTACTGAAGATATGGCAGCAGCGGATACTTTTTTAATTGATCTGAAACTCGAATATATTCTGCTTTTCTGTTTTTTTTAACGGAACTTTCAGCCTGCAAAAATAATTTACGCAGATGTTTTAGTTCTTCCTCTGAAAAATATTCTGTCTGGGCAGTCTCGATGCCTGCTTCAGTTTGTTTGCTACTGTGTTCAGCTATTATGTCATCTAAACGACCAGCGTTTTCATTGTCAGTATAGATGACAGCTGTAGCTAACATCAGGTCACTTTTCCTGTTTTCTTTTTCCTGGTACTGGTCAAATCGATGAGACGTTGACTGTGTTTCTGACAGGTGTGGTGAGGTTAGCGTATTTTCTGTGTCCGTAGCCTGACCGGGAATGCTTGAGGAGGCAAGCAGAAGTGATGTGAATGATAATTGTAGAAGGTTTTTTTTCATATTACCCTGATGTTTGAGTCACGGGATTAGTGTAATGTTATTGTTAAATGAAACCCGAATAGCCTGAACCAACACAATAGTTGCATGTTTGGTTACCTGTTTATGATAGTTTAGTCCAGGCCATTAATTTATACCTGTTAATCTGTTTATTTTATCGGCCTTTTTAACCATGATATTTAATAAGGTCGCTATAACATGGATTTATGTGCATGGTTATCCGGAGAGGATTTGGTATATCAGGAAAATACACAATGACATTTGAGATTGCAAGCATGCTGAAGCCGGAGGTATATGATCATCCGGTTACAAATATAGAGCTTATCGAAACCCATATTTCATGGGTAATACTGACGGGCGATTATGTTTACAAGATAAAAAAGCCGGTTGATTTTGGTTTTCTGAATTTTTCTACACTGGAAAAAAGACATGACTTCTGCGAGCAGGAGTTACGCCTGAATCGCAGGCTGGCGCCGGCTATTTACCTGGATGTTGTCGCTATCACGGGGCCACAAAGCAGGCCGCGTATTTCAGCTCAAAGTAAGCCATCTAAGGGTGAGGTAATTGAATATGCGGTAAAAATGGTACAGTTCCCGCAATCAGCACAGATGGACAATATGCTTGCTGCCGGTGAGATCAAAACTGAAGATATGGATGCGATTGCAGTCATGGTTGCTGATTTTCATCAAACTGTCGAGGTAGCTGATGAATCAGTGGATTACGGCAATAATAACGCGGTATATCAGCCGGTTGAAGAAAACTTTGCGCAGATAACTGAACACCTGGACACAGGGCCGTATAAAGAAACCCTGGATGTGCTCATGCAGTGGAGCAGGACTGAATTTGAAAAACTGAAAGCTGTCTTTAGACAACGTAAAACGGATGGTTTTGTTCGCGAATGTCACGGTGATATGCATTTGCGTAACCTGGTGTGGCTGGCAAGCGGGCCGAGTGCATTCGACTGCATCGAGTTTAATCCACGATTACGCTGGATCGATGTGATGAGTGAAGTCGCTTTTCTGGTCATGGATTTACAGGACCGGCAGCAGTATCAATTTGCCAGCCGCTTTCTGAATTCTTATCTTGAAGCTACCGGTGATTACGCGGGCCTGTCGGTATTATCCTATTATCTTTGTTATCGCGCGCTGGTGCGCGCCAAGGTGAGTGCTCTGTATCTCGAGCAGAAAAACATCCCTGAAGAGAAGAGACAAAAAACCCTGGAGGAGTTCGGCTTATACCTCGAACTGGCAAAGACTTATACGCAGCAGCCCATGCCGAAATTAATTATCATGCGCGGCCTGTCTGCTTCAGGAAAAAGTACCGTTTCACAGCAGTTACTCGAACGACTTAGGGCAATACGTATTCGCTCCGATGTTGAGCGCAAACGATTATTTGCTATTGACTCAAACAACAGTGTAGCAGGCGAGAACACAGCAGATAAAATCAATCGTGGCATCTATTCAAAACAGGCCTCTTTACAAACCTATGCAAAACTGGCTGATCTTGCCTCCACGATAATCAAAGCAGGTTTTAGCGTTATTGTTGATGCTGCCTTTCTAGACTATGAGCAGCGCAAACCTTTCCAGATTCTTGCCGGGTCTTTAACGGTTCCTTATATCATTGTCGAAGTAACAGCCGCAGCCGATGTATTACGGCAACGCATTATCAAAAGAAAACACGATGTTTCTGACGCGGACCTCGGCGTATTAGAGCATCAGCTTGTCAACTGGCAACCTTTGCATAAAGATGAAATGAATAAGGCGATTTGTGTGGACACGGAAAAACCGCTTGATATAGAAGCAGTAGCAGATAAGATAAAACGGCCTGATTTCTAAAGATGGGGTCAGGTTTACTTCTTCTGAAATCGATATAAAGAGCGTAGACTGTGAATAAAACAAGCTGTGAAGATAACGGCCTAAGGCCACATCAACAAGAGCCAAAACAACACGAGAAGTAATCATGAAAGATTTAGTTTTAGATCACATACTGACTTTAGGGATCGAAGAGATCGATGACGATCACCGCAAACTGGTCAATCTTTTTAATGTCCTCAATCATTCTATAATGGAAGGGGCTGCTACAGATTACGTGGAAGCGGTATTGGAGGAACTGATAAATTGCACTGTCTGGCACTTCAGTCATGAAGATCGGTTAATGCTGAAGTATGGTTATGATGGATTTGAAGAACACAAGACGGAGCACCAGGACTTAATTAACAGCGCCAGAGAAATACAACAGAAGTTTCGTCAACTGGGCAAACTTGATGAGAAAGAAGATCTCGAGTTTCTTGAGCACTGGTTAACTGAGCATATTCTCGTTGCCGATCAGAGATTGGGTTCTTATCTTAACGAGGTGATGTAGGCGTTGCTTGCGATTTCAATTTTATCTTTATCTGAAACGCAATTGATGCGGTTCGTACCTCACCACATCCTACGATCCTGCGTTTTTGCGCCTCTGCGAGAATTATAGTTAATGTTCTAATTGAATAAATTGTCAAACAATGCTTATGACTACATTAGTCATAAGCATTGTTTGAAAGGGTGCTATACAAACTGGAGTTTTATAAACTCGGTAATCGTTCCGGTAAGTGCTGTCGGATCTCCTGTGCACTCAAATTAGACAGGTTCTTTGCCAGTTCAAAACACGCCAGCTTCTGCGTTTGTGCGTTAATCTGTTTACGCAAATTGCCTAAAAATCCCGGTGCGGCGACCAGTGCAAACTGTTTGAATTTGTTATTTTTACGCGCAGCGTCCAGTTCAGTGGCAATTTTCCTGGCGAAATTTATGTTTTCCTGCTCTTTAGGGCTTATTTCATCCTGATATGCGTGTCCGCCTGCGCCACTGCCATTGCTATTACCTCGTCCGGGGAGATCACTGGTCATATCCTGTTCATGTAATCGTGCTTCAGTATGCACGATGCTCTCAATTTCTTCTATTGGCCCCATGCGTGAATCCACTGTAAAAATACGGGCTTTACTATTATCTGCAACAACTAACCAGGTTAATTTCATTATTTCACCTCACTATTGTTATGTATCTATTAACATTAGAAATCAAATTTTAATTTAGAACGTTGACCCTAATCAAGGAATATGACTGCTGTAGTATCTCACATTAAATGTTTCATCAGGCCAGTTTTTTATGTCTATTTTGTAATCGTAACAGGCCCTGGATGAAAAGT
>CAVYHW010000070.1:0-5379 GCA_963768215.1 uncultured Gammaproteobacteria bacterium | reverse complement strand
CCAGTCTTCATTTATTAGGTTCAGGTTCTGTGTAAAACACTGTTTTATTATAGTACTCTGTTAAGTTTATTATAGACAGAGTGCTGGTATTTTTAGCTAATTACTAAGTAGTATTTATTACTCATAGTGGAATGCTGCAAACATTGGTAGTGGCTCTGATGGTTTCATTATGTTTATTGAGACAGCAGTCGAATGTAACTGACCAGTGCCTCGACATCACTCTGACTAAGAATGCCGCGCCAGGCAGGCATAAACCTGCCTTTGCCATCAAGGATGCTATTGACTAAGTCTTCATTGTTGAGGCTATTAGTTTCATTGGGGTTGGTATGGTCCATCGGTGTGATTCCCATGAGTTCAGTCATAATGCCTTCGCCATCACCCTCAACACCATGGCAGACATGACAATATTTCTGATAGAGCTGCATTCCGGCATCAGGATCTCCCATTAGATCATATTTGCTACGACCCAGAAAGCGCAGGTAGGCGATCAATGCTTTGACCTGTGACTCACTGAATACATCCTTCCACTCCGGCATTGCTTCGCTGAGCAGGTTATGGCGATCGCGTCCCGTTATTGTCTGTCGCCCCTCTCCTGTAATTATCTTGGTAAGGATAGTATCACTTCTTGAGCGTACGGTAGTGGTCAGGTCTGCCGGTTTGATTTTCATCGCCTTTGCCAGTGACCCATCCCCTTTGCCTGCAGTGCCATGACATAACTGGCAGTAAGAAACATATAGCCTTCTGCCTTCATAAGCAGCTGGAATCCCCGCTAATACATCAGGGGTGCTTGCGGCAAAAAGTGTCAGCAAGCTCACGACATGGATGATATTTTTCATGGTTGTTCTCACCTTGTGTGAAATGATGGTGGGGAACTTTTTTACACCCCTGTCCTGCATAATGCAAGGGTGGCGAATAAAATCAGTACTAAAAATAAAAAGCCCGCCGCAAATGGACGGGGTTTTTATTTGAGTTGCCCGAAATCATAGATTTCGTGGTAATACTTTTAAATCGTTGCAATCAGCAGGGAAAATCCCCCCTGAGATTTAACAGGCGGATTTAAGAAACACTGAGCTTGATGGCATCAACGAGATCATCACAGGCTCTGGCGCATGCATCACACTCGATGTGCTTGTCGTGTTTTTTACATTCTTTTGCGCAATCCATGCACACTTTTTCACATACTGCTGCATAATCTTTAATGTAACTTGAATTAGATGCCACCAGGTATTCAAAACCGCCGCATACTGATAGCATTTCCTGGGCCTTGCTAGCACACGCTGCAAGTTCAGTGTCACCTTCAGTAAAACTAACCATGCAGTGTGCAATACAACGGCGGCCTTTATCACCGCATTTATTAACTGCGTCCATCAGCTCTGTTAGCTGTGTCGAATGTTTGCTGTGGTCATGTTGATGCGAAGCAGCCGCTGCAGCTGAACCTGTATACGCCATTGTTGCTGCGGCGCCCATGCCTAGCAACACATCTCGACGGCTGATGCCAGCAGTTGCATTTTGTTCATTGTTTGATGTTATTTCTTCTTTTGACATAATTATGGATCCATTAAGTGAGAAAATTGATGGTAAACACATGTAGTACTACAAACAACAAGAATAAATCAATTTTTAGTTAAATCAAGTGTTTAGTAAAAATGACACAGGTTAGTACCGTAGGATGCGGTGAGGTACGAGCCGCATCATTTGTATTATGTTTTTCTACATACATCTGTGGATTTACAAAGCTTTTTATTTGTGTCTTTTGTGTTCTTCACGGACGCAAGCTTTTCAGCTATTTCATGGAGAGAAAAGGGGTGACTTCAACGTGATTGATGCGGTTCGTACCTCACCACATCCTACGATATAAATACACTAACTTTCTTTCGCAACACACGTTAAATTTGGGGGAATCATGATTTGAAGCATTGACCTGACATAACTGTTAGCATAAATTGGCTTTTTCTACAGTTTCGTAAGAATTTAAATCAATAAAAACTATAGAGGTTAATCATGATTATTATTAAGAAAACAATTCCTGCTGGCTTGATTATCGCATTTGCCAGTGTTCTTCTGTCAGCCAGTGCGTTAGCTGAAGAAACTTCCATACGTGGTTCTCTTCCATCGTCTGACTTTGATACGGACAATGATGGCCTTATTAGTGAAAAAGAATTTAATACTGTTTTTTCTGAGTTCGATACAAATAGTGATGGACAGTTAGACAGGAACGAAATAGCGGCAGGACGAAGAGCTATGATGGACAAACGGCGTGAGATGTTTATGAAACGGGCCAAAGAAATGCGAACCAGCGGAATGCGAAGAGGTATGCCGACCTTCTCCGAATTCGACCTTGATGGCAATGGCAAAATACCGGAACAGGAGTTCACTGAAGCGCGAGATAAAAGGGTAAGTGAAAGGGCGAAACAGGGTTACCCGATGAGAAATATTGGTAATGCGCCGCTGTTTGGTGATATAGACGCAAATAGCGATGGCGCAATTAGTGAACAAGAGTTCGATAATCATTTGTTACAGCATCGCCAGAAAATGCGAGAACGCCGTGAGATGAGAATGGTCCCGGGTAGAAGTATGGGTAGAAATAGGGGACCGGCTGGAGGAATGAGAAGAAATATGCCGACGTTCGCAGATTGTGATCTGAATGGTGACGGAAAAATTCTTGAAGAGGAATTTAAGGAAGCGCGTGCAAATCGAATGAGCAAGATGGCAGAACGCGGTTATCCGATGAAAAATATGGCGAATGCACCGTCATTCAGTGATATTGATAGCAACAGCGACGGTGCTATTGATGCAGAAGAATTTAGCCGTCATCAGTCACAGCACTGCAGGTTTATGCGTGAACAACGTGAGATGGGAATGGGTCAGGATAGAAATCTGGGTAGAAACATGGGGCCGGCAAGAGGAATGAGAAGAAATATGCCGACCTTCTCTGAATTCGATCTGGATGGCAATGGAAAAATAGCTGAAAAGGAATTTGATGAAGCGCGTGCAAAAAGAATGAGTGAAAAGGCCAAACAGGGTTACCCGATGAGAAATATGGCGACATGCGCCGTCATTCAGTGATATTGATAGCAACAACGATGGCGCTATTGATACAGAAGAATTTAACACACATCAGCGACAAAAAACGATGCGACAGTAATTTAAAGGCCATCAATAAACGAAGGATGACACTGCTGTCCTGTTTACTGACAGAGATATGAATTTGGCACATCCAGAAATAACTATCACCAGCATGGATGCGGGTGTTGAGCCACCATGGATGGTTTCACGGCGTGTAATTGGTGGGTGTGTCTGCTTCATGTCTCTGTCAGTAAACAGGACAGCAGTAAAAGTATGAGAAAAAATTTGAAAATCGGTCTGGCCCTGGGTAGTGGATCATCTCGGGGCTGGTCTCACATAGGCATTATCAACGCCCTGGCTGAACTGGGAATAAGCCCAAATATCATCACTGGCACTTCTGTCGGTTCAATGGTAGGGGCGGCTTATGTAACAGGTAAGATGGACAGGCTGGAAGCATGGGCCTGTTCTTTAACAAAACTTGATGTCGCAAGATTTATTGAAATTAATACTTCTATGACTGGTTTTGTTAATACAGAAAGGTTTCACGACTTCCTGAATCAATATATAGCTGGTGATAAGGAACTTATTGAAGAACTGCCGAAAATCTATGCTGCGGTTTCAACAGACCTGGAAACAGGCAGAGAAGTCTGGCATACAAACGGTTCTTTGATACAGGCAGTGTGGGCATCGATGTCTTTACCCGGCCTGTTCCCTGCCATTAGAAATAATAACCGGTGGCTGGTTGATGGTGGTCTGGTTAACCCGGTACCTGTTTCTGTCTGTCGTGCTCTGGGCGCCGATGTTGTTATCGCAGTGAATTTAAATGGTGATATTGTCGGCAAACGTTTTAATAAAAATGAAACGGTAAAAAAACCAGATAACGGTGTTGGTGGAAAAATAACTGAACTGGTCAGAGAGTATACAAACTTATCGTTTTTTAATTCTGTAGATACTGAGCAGCCACCCGGCTTACTGGATGCCATCGCCGGGTCGGTTTATATAACTCAGGACAGGATAACAAGAAGCCGTATGGCTGGTGACCCGCCGGACATTGTGTTTTCACCAAAATTATCAGATATCGGACTGTTAGAATTATATCGTGCAAATGAAGCCATAGCGGAAGGCAGGAAATGTGTGCAGAGAAAACTCCCGGAGATTGAATATGTTCTGGGATTGTTCTGAAAAATACTCACGTCTATCAGGTTTATAGAGTACTAGCCTGATGAAATAAACTGGACTCACTGATAATGTTTACCACTGTCTGTGGGACTGAGTCCTGCCAGGTTTTATCACCACGGCGAATTTTTTCCAGTACGACGTCAGCATAGATAGACAAATAGTCCCGATCTACTGTATCCAGGTTGCGAATATAACCGTTATCCAGCAAATGACTGTATAGATGCTGCAGGTGTTTTTGAACTTTTAATTCATGCACTGTCGTTAGTGAACCGTCATTTTCAAGTGCAGGACAGACATACAAACGCATGTCATTACGGAATAAACGTCCAAAGGCTTCCAGGATTCCGCCTTCCAGGTTTTCATAATATTTTTCCAGGAATATCTGAGATAGAGTTGGCACGCCCAGTGCTACCGCTACCGGTTTGTTTGTCTGTTTAAACAAATATTGCGCTAACCGGTAAAACTCAGGGTAATTTGAAATCATTACGTTCTTACCCAGTGCGCACAGGATTTCGGCGCGATGTAAAAAGTCTTCGATATTAATATCATCGCCATCCATGAGGTTATGCACGGTCATTTCACTTAACACAATGACGTCATTAGAGTTTACGTCCTCTTCTTTGCAGAATGCCTCATACGCACAGTCGAGCAGGTTGATATTTAGTTTTGTCGGCGGGTGAAAACGGCTGCGTTCAACCAGTACTGCTTTTTTATATAGCGCGTCAGATGGTTGTACGAGTTTGCCATCGGGTTGAAACATCGTTGCGTGTGTCAGACCATATTGCACCAGCTGTAATGCCATCAAACGATTATCGACCTGCTCAAACGCAGGGCCGTTGAAATCAATCATGTCTACTTCTAGCTGATCGGCAGACAGGTCGTCCATCAATGATGTCAGCAAAGCCAGGGGGTTTTTGTACTGGTAGTGGGCGCCATATATCAGGTTAACGCCGAGCACACCAAGTGTCTCCTGGTCCTCTGTAGCAGATTTGCCTTTTAACGCGACATGTAATTCAATTTGTGAAGCGGCTTCGTACGGGCGTGTTTGAAAGCGAATGCCTAGCCAGCCGTGGCCGGCATGTTGCTGGGTATAGCTGAATGTCGCCACGGTGTTAGCAAATGCAAAAAACCTGA
>CAVYHW010000069.1:0-9186 GCA_963768215.1 uncultured Gammaproteobacteria bacterium | reverse complement strand
ACTGAAAAGTTTTGCGGCATCCTCAAGATGCATGTAAGCCATCGCCGCATCAAATTGATGCATGCCAACTTCAAAGACACCGACGATACGAAAACGGCGTAATCTTGGCATCACACCAACCGCTGTGATGCTCGCCTGTGGTGTAATGACTGTTACTCGGTCACCTTCATAAACACCCAGGGCATTGGCCAGTTCGCGACCAATTATAAGGCCATACTCCCCTGCCTTCAAATCAAACAAACTTCCAGAAACCATTTTTGATGCAACCAGTGAAACCTTGCTTTCCATTTCCGGCTTGATTCCACGGATTAATGAACCACTCACCCGCCGGCCATTCGATAACATTGCTTCTTTACTAATATAGGGAGCAGCCGCTATCACCTGCACATTTTGTTCTGCTTTTTCCAGTACAGCAGGCCAGTCCCGTAAATAACCATCGTAACCGCTGATGGTGGCATGTGAGGTCATGCTTAAAGTACGCTCACGCAGTTCGTTGCCAAAACCGTTCATCACCGAAAGCACAACGATGAGTGAAAATACACCTAAAGCGACACCCGCGATTGAAATAAATGCGATGAAGGAGACAAAATGGTTTTTACGTTTAGCACGAATGTAACGTAAACCAATGAACAGCTCTTTTGGTTGAAACATTAAAAGGTTAAAGACCTGAGTGGAGTTTATAAAAGGGTTGCTGAAAGTCGTGTAGTCTGTTCAATGTCACTACTTATTCTGACTAATGCAGAAGCTTATACGATTACAGAATATTATTTTTTATTGATTAGCTTTTTATCTGCTAAATCTTTAATCAACAATTTCGTCAAATCAACAATTACCTCATCAACCGATTCCGGAGAAAAAGTGCGAGTACGTGCTGACCAGACCAGCTCTTCTGTTGCTACGTCATATAGGTTAGTTTCTATTGTATATGTCTCATGTGTGGTGTAATAACCCGGATTGTGTACATAACTATTAACGTGTGGATAATAACTATACAGACCACCGTAGTGCCCACCACCATAGTAACCTCCATAAGCACCGCCATACATGTACCCCGTAGATGGTCGATAAACTGTTTCTTCGTCAACGGCAACCACATGGGTAACAATAACCCCATCAATGTCCATACCCTTAATTGCTTTTGTTACGGTCTCACGGTCTATTTTTTCATTACTTTTAATTAATGTATAACTTGCTTCTGCCTCTATGGCGATGTCTCTAAGTTCCTCGACGAAATAACTTTCATAAGCACGGCGAGTTTGCTCACTATTGCTTATACCAATAATCAATAAATCGTTATATGATTTTTTATTGCCCGGATCCACCCATGACTGGGAAATCTTGGTATTTGCACATGAAAACAGTACAAAGGTGACTGTGGACAATAGAACAACTTTACACATTTTCTGGCTTATCAGGCTCATATTCATTTCCTTTAAAATTCTCTTAACTTAATAGCTCTGCATGATAACAACTGCACACTAAAACACAATAATTTAATTAGCTTTGTAGGTCCGAATTTATTCGGACAACAATGCCAATATTTGCCCATGTCGTGCGAATGAATTCGCACCTACAGCAATTAATTATTTGAAATGATGTATTATTTCAAGATCTTATCTTTAATCAATTCATTAATGAGTAATTGTGTCACTTCAGTAATAGCATGATCTATTGACTCTGGCGCCTCCGTCGTGGTCTGGGCTGACCAGATCAGGGATTTTGCCTGCACATCATATAAATCGTTTTTCAGACCAATCACTTCACTATCGCTGGTGCGCCCACGATTTGCAATTAGCGTAGCAGAGATCAAGTTATCATCAGGGCTTCCTGAATAACTGGGATTTAATGGTGAATCGGAATACCTTACTTCAGAATCTGCAGAAACAAGATAGGTCACCAGTACAGAGTCAATGTCTGTACCCTGTACTGCCTTGAGTACGGTTTCACGATTGATTGCCTCTTTACTGCTGATTAATTTGTAACTTGGCGTTGCTGAAATATTTCTTTTGTTTAATTCTGCAACGAAATAATTTTCGTATATACGGCGCGTTTGCTGGCTATCTGATATACCAATAATCAAAAGATGCTTATAAGACTTATCAACGTCTGCTTCTTTCCAGCTTTGAACCAGGCTGGTATTTGCACAGGCAGCAATCACTACACAAAACAATAAAAGTGTTATTTTTTTAATTCTTAAAAATTTAATATTAATAAAGGCAGTAACCATCAGATATCTCACCACTAAAACTTAAAATAATTCCAGTCTCTCTAAAAACCAGTACAGGCCGATTATAGAGATAAAAGCTGAACCTGGAACAACGACAATTTTGCGATAAATTTGTTGATCTTTAAACCAGAAACCTAACGAAATAAAAGCCAGTGAAATTACGGCAAGCTGTCCCAGTTCAACGCCAACATTAAAGCTAATCAGTGCCACCGCAAAATCATTCTGTGGCATGCCAAAATCAGATAGCACACCGGCAAAGCCTAATCCATGCAACAGGCCAAAGCCAAAAACCAGAATTAAGCGGCTTTTATGCAATTCTTTTGATAATACATTTTCAACACCAACATAGGCGATCGACAAAGCAATCAATGGCTCAACAACATTGGCAGGCAATTCTACTATGTTATTCATCGCCAGCCCTAAGGTAATTGTATGCGCCACTGTAAACATGGTCACCTGCCATAATAATGGCCGCCAGTGAGTGGACAATAAAAACAGTCCCAGTATAAACATAATGTGGTCCAGTCCTTTCGGCACAATATGCTCAAAGCCAATCACAATGTAGGAAGCTATCACCTCGGGCACCGATTGCCTGGCAACAATTTCAGTCAATGAAAACGCCTGACTAGCTTCATCTTTTCTCAACCATTGCCATTGTGACCAGTGCCACTGCTCGTTTTGTTTATCAACCTGTCTCACTCGAACCGCGTTATCACCAAATTTCGCCGGGTAATACCACTGCAAAGCATCGGCTGATTGTGGAAGTTTAGTTTTCAATCGTATAACACTGATTCGTGGCACCTTGGTATAACCGGTAGGCGGTATATCGACAGACTCAACTTCTAATGATAGTTTTACCTTGCCGGCCTTATCAATGGCATGTAAAAATATTGATTGTAGAAACTGCTGTTTGAAACTTGCAAATGCCAGCTGTAACTCACTGGCTGGCATTTTACGAAATTCGTCATACTCGTCTGCATTAGGTGAATCCTGGGTATTTTTATATTGCGCATTGATACCTGTGAGTAAGGCTTCGATACTGGCGCGCACCTCAACATTAATCAATCGTTCTTTATCGACATTAATCTCAACCAGTGCAGGCTTGACAACATCAGCTAAAGCCATTTTGTAAGACAGGCAACTGATTATAATTATCAATATCGATAATTTGTTGTTAAGGGGAAAAATCATGAGCATGCGGATATTACACAATAAACCAAAACTTTTGATCTGATATTTTGAATAAATCTGTTAATTAGACGTCATTAAAAAGATACAAAGACTTCACTTAACTAACTTTTTATTTTTATTTGCGTTATTATTTATACCCTCAACAAAATAATAAAAAAATATAACCATAAAATTTAAATACTATGAGGAATATTCATGCCTACAATTGATCGTCGTACGTTCCTGAAACTTATGGGATTAAGCGCCACTGCCAGTGCCACTGGCCTGTTATCAGCCTGTAATAACAACAACACATCTATGGCAGCTGAAGCGGTGAAAATAGCCGATGATTTCTACGACCTGCCCATGCAGGGCAATGTCCGGGTGTTACATACCACTGACTTTCATGGCCAGTTACAGCCTGTTTATTTCAGAGAACCGAATGTAAACCTGGGTGTGGGTGATGCCCTGGGCCGCCCTCCCCACCTGGTTGGCAATAAACTGCTGCAGGCGATGAATTTAAATCCAGATACCCCTGAATCCTATGCCTATACCTATCTGGATTTTGAAAACGCCGCAGCTAACTATGGCAAAACAGGCGGTTTTCCACAGATGAAAACCCTGTTAGACCGACTACGTAACCAGGCTGGTGGTCGCCAGAACACCGTTACACTGGATGGCGGCGACCTGTGGCAGGGTTCTGGTACTTCACTGTGGACACGCGGTGTTGACATGGTTGAGGCCTCTAATATTCTGGGCATTGATGTCATGGTCGGTCACTGGGAATTCACCTATAAGGAAAATGAAGTATTAAGCAACGTTGGCCTGTTTAAAGGTGATTTTATCGGCCAGAACGTTCGTGTTAAAGAAGATTCCTTGATGAGTGAAGGTTATACCAAAATGGTAGAAACCTTTGACGGTCGCGGCCTGTATGATGAAGACGCCGGTTATGCCTTCCAGCCTTACGTAATTAAAGAAATCAATGGCGCAAAAATCTGCATTGTTGGCCAGGCGTTCCCGCGCACAGGCAATGCCAACCCGCCTGAATTCTTCCCTGACTGGTCATTCGGCCTGCGCGAAGATGACATGATTGAACTGGTAGAAAAAATTCGTGAAGAAGAAAAACCCGATGCCATCGTACTGCTATCTCACAACGGAATGGATGTTGACATTAAAATGGCACAACGCGTGCCGGGCCTGAATGCTGTATTTGGCGGCCACACACATGATGGTGTACCAGAACCTATCAAAGTAAAAAATGTTGCAGGTCATGAGTGCTGGGTAACCAATGCCGGTTCTAACGGTAAATTCCTCGGTGTCATGGATTTTGATATTAAAGACGGCAAAATCAACGGTATGCATTACAACATGTTGCCGATAATCTCGGATGCTTTGCCTGCTGATAAAGAAATGCAGGCATTCATCGATCAAATGCGCAGTACTGTCTATGATGAAAATATTGTTGAAAGTCGACTCAAAGACATGTTCTACAACAAGTCTCGCGTAGGTAAAACCTATGCTGAAATCCTGGACGAAAAACTCGCTATTGCCGACAGGCTGCTTTACCGCCGTGGCAATTTCATGGGCACCTGGGACCAGGTTCTGTGCAATGCGTTACGTGAAGAATACAGCGCTGATGTGGCGATGTCTGCCGGCGTACGCTGGGGAACGACCACACTCAAAGGCGACTGGATAACCATGGAAGATGTAATGACACAATGCGCATTAACCTACGGTGAAACCTATGTTAGCGAAATGACGGGTCATGACCTGATGAACATCCTGGAACAGGTGGCAGACAACCTGTTTGACCCGGATCCTTACCTGCAATCAGGCGGTGACATGGTGCGTGTTGGCGGACTGGATTACACTATTGATCCGTCTAAACCTTTATATGAACGTATCACCGATGCACGACTGGACAATGGCCACCTGATCGAAGCCGATAAGAAATACAAGGTTGCCGGCTGGGCCCAGGTAAACCGTACCCCGGAAGGCCGGCTGATGTGGGATGTTGTGCATGATTATATTGTTAAAAACAAAGGTAAGGATAACGTCTTAAAACTGCCTAAGATAAATCATCCTAAACTGGTTAATGTTGCAACTAACCCCGGTATTGCGGATTATCCTGGCGAAGTCAGTTAATAAGAAAAAGTTGGCAGTTGGCAAGAAAAGATAAGTTGGCAGTTGGCAGTTGGCAGTCAGTATTTTAAAAAATTACTGCGACTTTTTTAAACAGTTTCTAGTTTTGTATCTCCATGGATGGAGTGTATGTTGAAATCGTCAGGAACGATTTTAACTGATAACTGCCAACTGCCAACTTAACTGATAACTGCCTACTGCCAACTGCCAACTTTTTATTACCCCGTGAAAACCCTCGCATTTCTAAACAAACGCATCCACGGTGCATCTTCCTGCCAGTCATCGGGATGCCATGAATGCTGTACCGTTCTAAACACTCGCTCTGGATGTGGCATCATAATGGTCACTCGTCCATCCTCACTACAAAAACCGGTCAAACCTTGCGGTGAACCATTTGGATTTAGCGGATAGACTTCTGTGGGCTGGGCGTTGTGGTTTACGTAACGCATCACCGCGTGTGCCTGCTGGCGTTGCTCATCTGATCGATATTCAGCCCTGCCTTCACCATGCGCAACTGCAATAGGCATATAGGAACCAGCCATTCCCTGCATTAATATGGATGGTGATTCCATCACTTCAACCAGGCTAAAACGCGCCTCAAACTGTTCAGAGTTATTGCGAACAAAATGCGGCCAATGCTGTGCACCGGGAATCAACGATTTTAAATTTGCCATCATCTGACAGCCATTGCACACGCCCAGGCTAAAGGAATCCTCTCGATTGAAATATTCTTCAAAAACATCACGTGCACGAGAATTAAATAAAATTGATTTCGCCCAGCCTTCACCGGCGCCTAAAACGTCGCCATAAGAGAAGCCGCCACAGGCAACCAGGCCTTTAAAGTCATTAAGACTAATATCACCATTAATGATATCACTCATGTGTACATCAATCGCATTAAAACCTGCGCGATCAAACGCCGCTGCCATTTCTATCTGGCCATTAACGCCCTGCTCACGTAACACGGCTATGTTCGGTCGAACACCTGTTTGTATATAGGGTGCTGCAACGTCTTCATTAATATCAAAACTTAAATGAGTATTTAAACCCCTGTCGTTTAAGGTAACCGCATCAAATTCCTGTTGCGCACATTCAGGATTATCTCGCAGACGTTGCATGTGATAACTGGTTTCACTCCATGCCTGTTGCAATGACTCACGTGATGCAGAAAACACCGGAATACCATTATTGTTAATGGTAATCTGGTCTTCTTCATGTATTTTTCCCAGCTCGTGAAGGCAATCGAGCAGGTCTACTTTAGCAAATGCTGCCTCAACGGCTTCCAGGTCTTCACAACGGACCTGAATAACACCGCCAATTTCTTCATTAAATAAAACTGAAACGGCGTCGCTATCATCATCCATCAACATTGAGTCAAGCTGGATATCCAGACCGCAATGTCCGGCAAAGGCCATTTCAGTTATACAGGCGAACAACCCGCCATCTGAGCGATCATGCCATGCAATAATTTTTCCCTGCTGATTTAACTGCTGGAAAACATTAAAGAACGCTTTTAACTGTTCGGCATCATCAACGTCGGCTGGCTCGTCACCAATTTGTTTACAGGTTTGCGCCAGGGCTGAACCTCCCAGACGATTATTACCATTGCCTAAGTCAATGAGTAATAACCCCGTGTTCTTAATGTCGGTACGAATTTGTGGCGTTAAGGTTTTGCGCACATCAGTAACCGGGGTAAACGCGGTAATTATTAATGACAATGGGGCAGTTACTGATTTATCAGTATCTCCTTCTTTCCACACTGATTTCATTGACATCGAGTCCTTACCGACCGGAATGGTCAGACCCAGTTGTGGACAGATTTCCATACCCACCGTTTTTACAGTGTCATATAAATTTGCGTCTTCACCCGGATGCCCTGCGGGCGCCATCCAGTTAGCAGACAGTTTAATATCTGATAACTTTTCTATCGGTGCCGCCATAATATTGGTAATTGATTCAGCAATCGCCATACGTGCTGAAGCCGGGCCATCGAGCAATGCAACCGGCGTGCGTTCTCCCATCGCCATGGCTTCACCGCAGTAGCCTTCATACGAAGATGTTGTCACCGCGACATCAGCCACCGGCACCTGCCAGGGCCCGACCATCTGCTCACGTGTCACCATACCGGTTACACTGCGATCACCAATGGTAATCAAAAACGATTTATTGGCGACCGAAGGCAGCCGCAGGACATTAAATGCCGCTTCAGTTATATCAATGGAATGCGTATCCAGAGGCCCATGTGTTAGCTCGACACGTTTTACATCACGCAGCATTTTGGGTGGTTTACCCAGTAGTACATCCAGTGGCATGTCCACCGGATAATTATCAAAATGCCGGTCATGTACTTTTAAAGTCCGGGCCTCAGTGGTTTCGCCCAAAATAGCGTAGGGACAGCGCTCACGCTCACACAACTTTTTAAAATCATTAATTCGATCTGGCTCAACCGCAATCACATAACGTTCCTGTGATTCATTACACCAGATTTGCATTGGCGTCATACCCGGTTCGTCATTGTGAACTTCACGCAATTCAAATTCAGCGCCACGTCCGCCATCATTCACCAGTTCGGGCAAGGCATTGGACAGGCCGCCAGCGCCAACATCATGAATGGATAAAATAGGATTGTTATCCGCCTGAGACCAGCAGCCGTCTATCACTTCCTGACAACGCCTTTCCATTTCCGGATTACCACGTTGCACTGATGCAAAATCCAGGTCTTCGGCACTGGCGCCACTGTCCATGGATGAAGCCGCCCCACCGCCCAGGCCAATCAGCATTGCCGGGCCACCCAGTACAACAATCGGTGTGCCAACCGGCAGGCTTAATTTATCAATATGCTGCTCACGAATATTGCCATAACCACCGGCCAGCATAATCGGCTTGTGATAACCACGCACTTCTTCACCCGGCTTTCCATCAATCATGGGGCCAGCGACTTTTTCTTCAAAGGTGCGAAAATAACCTGCAATATTTGGCCGGCCAAATTCATTATTAAATGCAGCAGCGCCGATTGGCCCTTCCAGCATAATATCAAGTGCGGAAACAATACGTTCCGGTTTGCCATAGTCTGTTTCCCACGGCTGCGGGCAGTCGGGTATTTTTAAATTAGAAACAGAAAAACCACTTAAACCAACCTTGGGTTTAGAGCCACGACCGGTGGCGCCCTCGTCACGAATCTCACCACCAGAACCTGTTGCCGCACCGGGAAAAGGTGAAATCGCAGTTGGATGATTATGCGTTTCTACCTTCATCAGCATGGCAATATGTTCATCACTATATTCATACTGATGTGTACTGGTATTCGGGATAAAACGTTTTGCTGTGTGCGAAGCAATAACCGATGAGTTATCGCTATATGCACTCAAAACATCGGTCGAATGTGATTCATAAGTATTACGGATCATATTAAATAATGATCTGTGCTGCTCTTTTCCATCAATAATCCAGTCGGCATTAAAAATCTTATGACGGCAATGTTCGGAGTTGGCCTGTGCAAACATCATTAGTTCAGCATCAACCGGGTTGCGATTTGAAGAGCTGAAATAGGCCAGTAAATATTCCATTTCATCATCAGACAGGGCCAGGCCCAGACGCTGATTGGCTTCCACCAGGGCATCTATACCGTTACCGAGGATATCAACAGA
>CAVYHW010000068.1:0-9893 GCA_963768215.1 uncultured Gammaproteobacteria bacterium | reverse complement strand
TTATCGCTAAATGCAAGCCTGATTTGGGTATGAAATGCAATAAAAATAACCAGTAGTTCAATAAGTTATTATATTCTTATATAGAATCGGCTGAATAAATTCACTGCAAAATGCATGCACATTAACTCGATGATTCAGTACATTCTAAAAATACTCACAGCTTCTAAGAATGCATCTTTACTTCATAAACTGTACGGTCAGCTCCAGCTGTTAAATAAAAATCGACTGACCAAAAAAAAGACCCCACGCGGAGTCTTTTTTATAAAACCAGAAATAACTAACTTAGAATTTCCAGGCCCATCCTGCTTGTAGATCAATCTGAGCATTTCAATTTTAATTGTTTGGCCTGGGTCATCAAATGCATTTGTGACCCTCAACAGAATTATTCACAGCATAACCTGCTGAAAAGTTGAATTCCTGATTGGTGCCAACTTCTTTAGTCAATCCAAAAGTCACGTGATCCTGAATAACAGCAGGTGCCAGGATATTGAATAACACCTCTGCAATCAGGAATCGGTTGATCAGACTGGCTATAACCAACACGCCATGACATATTGGCCGCATCCCACTGATAACCTAATTTTATTATTCCAATATCTTCCCACCCAAAACCCGCACCGTTAGCACCACCTAAACAGCCAGCGCCAGAGGCAGGTGACGTTGGCGTTGCTGGCATACAAGTCATGATATTTGAAAACGGGTTTGATACCGCAGCAACGTCTGAATACATAATGCGTTGATAGTCGGCTACAATAACGCCTGCATTACCAATTTTATAGGAAACACCTAATGTATAAGTAGAGAAGGTATGTCAAAACTGCCCCCTTCTGCGAAACAACCCCTTGTACTCATCGAACTCACCCATGCTCATTTTTGACTGATAGCTAACACCAACCCGGAATCCGTCTGCCACTTCGCCCTGATAACCAACCTTCAGCCCTGCACCATATGAGTACGAATTACGATTACCAGATATGTTTGATGGGTCAGATGAAAAGCCTTTGAAAAATTCCAGACCTTGTGCTCTGAACCGCTGCCCAACAAGTATTACACTACCACCTACAGAATGTTTGGCATTAAGTTTTTTCGCAAAGCTAATATTAAAAAACATCTGCTCTAAATTAATTCCGGCAGTACCCGCACCATAAGTCCCCGGTAACTGTGCAGCACCTGTGCCGTGGACCACCTACAAGGCCATCATTTACAGAGGCAAACCCACCCTCATATTCAGAATTCATACCACCATTACCATAGATAGAGATACCTACGGCACTATCACTAGTCAGCATCTTGTTATAAGCAAAGTGTGGAATTAAAAAGAAATCATTTTCACTTTCAATACTTTGACCACCATCACCAATACCAAAAGTAAACTGCCCTGTACCTGGATCAAAAAAGTTCGACGCAGGACCTGAAGAAGTATATTTACGTGGTGAAGGGCTAAATAACCATAAACCAACATCCATACGCTCACCAACAAACGCCATCCCCGCAGGATTGGTCCCTGCTGCCATCGCATCCTGTGAATAGGCAGTACCTGCACCCGCCAGACCTTTTTCTTTAGTACTGTAGCCGTGACTAAAATAACCGTTAGTCGCGTTAACGGCAGGCGAAATTATTACACCTGAAATGGCAATTGCCAGAAGTGATTTTTTTACAGCTGTTCTCATTATTATCTACCTCCAACGGCAGGTGCATTAATGTTAAAAGACTTTATTAATAACTAGGGAAAGTATTTTGTTATATTTCTTTTTAGATAGTTTAGAAAGCATCATGTGTCAATCAGGTTGTGACGTGTTTTGATATTTTTATTATTTTCGTTACTTATGGTCACATGACTCATACATCGTAGTATATAAACATTCTTTGAACTGTAAAGCATTTTTACCGGGTTTGTTATCTAAAGCCTGAAAAAAAGCACTTTAATGATCTGATTTACAAATAAGCTGCCATTAAGATAATAAAACAATGCAACACTAAATGTACGATACAAATTTTTTCAGGTAGGCAACTTTCCTGTGCAAACAGGGCCTAATGATTTACCTGTTATAATATTTGATTAACCGGCTTATATTCAGGATAAATACTGTTACAACCTGTTTCAACAAAAACCTTTAAATTTGTACTTTCTAATTGCATTTTTATATAGCTTTATACATGAATAGATATAAATCCCTGACCCAAAGAGCATTATTCAAATGCTTCACTTTCAGCTTTGGCCTGGCATTAGCAATCACCACGCTCGCACATGCAAACCTGCCGACTTTGGGCGATCCCACACTGGACAGCTTTGGCAGTAAAGAAGAAAAACAGCTCGGGCTGGCTTTTTATCGTTCATTACGCGCAAATTTAACCTTTATAGATGACCTGCAAATACATTATTACCTCAACAGCCTTGGCCAGCGTCTGGCCTCGCATTCTGATGCCGCAGGTGGTAACTTTCATTTTTTCATCATCAAGGCTCCAAACATCAACGCCTTTGCCGGCCCGTCCGCATATATCGGCGTACATACCCAACTCATTCTTGAATCGAATAATGAAAGCCAGTTAGCGAGCGTGCTGGCGCATGAAATCGCCCACGTCTCACAGCGCCATCTGGCACGCGCTTTTGACAACTCAGGCCAGTCAACAGCACTGACTATCGCCACATTATTAGCTGCAATATTAGTTGGCACGCAGGATTCACAGGCTGGACAGGCCGTTTTGTTATCTGGTGTCGCGGGAAATCAACAGTCATTGATTAATTTCACCAGAAGCAATGAATATGAAGCTGACCGTGTCGGCATCGGCATATTATCCGATACCGGTATCAATCCACAGGGAATGGTTGATTTTTTTGAGATTCTGCTAAATAAAAGTCCGGACAATGATATCGAATATCTACGCACACACCCTTTAAGCAGCAATCGAGTTGCTGAAGCAAAAAATAGACTGAACACGAAAAATGAGAGCCTGCCCAAAGACACGCTGGACTTCCAGTTCGCCAAAGCGCGATTAATGATCCTGCTAAGCAATCAACCTGAATATTACCTTGATAACCAGGTTGTTGGTGATGGAGTTATCGGCCAGTACCAGAAAGCACTGGCCGCCATTCGCACAAACAAAGCAGATGAGGCCATCAAAATATTGTCCCGTTATATTGAAAAACTTAACCATCCCTGGATTCGCCTCGCCCTGGCAGAAGCATACAGCAGCAAAGAAGATGATAAAAAAGCCCTGGAAATTTTAAGTTCATTAGCCGAACTGTATCCCGGCTACCTACCTGTAACCATGGCCTATGTCAGAGCGTTAAGTGACAACAAAATGCCGGAGAAAAGTATCGCCGTGTTGAAAAAACAACTGCAAATAGATGACGATGCTGCAATCATAAAGCACTGGCCAATGCTTATTTTGCTAATGGTCAAATAAGTGCTGCTTTAGAATCAACCGGAAACCAGTATGCTCGCCAGGGTTATATTGAACTTGCCATACAGCAATATGACAATGCCCTCAGACAGGAGAATATAAGCCAGTCTTCAAAACAACGTCTGGAAGCGGCCAAAAAGGAACTCAAGAAAATAATGCAGCAACAGAAAAACTAACCACGAAAAAAGACTAACTTGAGTATTTCATAGAAAAGTCGCTTTTTAGGGCCATTTATTTTTCAAATCAAGGTAAATTTTTTCAATAAAAAACTTGCCTTATATACCCCATAAGGTATGCTATACGGACTATTCAATTATGAATATATACCTATAGTTGTTACATTTCACAGGATCAGTACTGGATTTTATTTTCAAATATTGAGAATAACTATTTCATTACGACGTCTGGTAACAATACAACTACTTCTACACAGGAGGAGACAAGAATGCGGATAACCGCACATTTAACCACAACTGCGTCAATCGTTGCCTTAATTGGCTGCCTTGGATTGATACCTACCATAGCCAGTGCTGACGAAGCTGCTGATATTGCTAAAGGCAAAAAATTATCATTTGACAGAAAAAAAGGCAATTGCCTGGCCTGCCATCAAATTGAAGGCGGCTCATTAGCCGGTAATATTGGTCCACCATTAATTGCGATGAAAGCACGTTTTCCTGACTACGATAAACTTCGTGCTCAAATATACGATGCTCGCAAAAACAACCCGAATACCATCATGATTCCTTTCGGCCCTCACGCAGTGATGTCTGACAAAGAAATCGACCTGGTAACTAAATTTATTCACACATTATAAAGTCAGAAGGTAAGACTAGATGAATCATAATCGAAGAGTATTACTCAAAGGCACTTTTGCTGCAGGTGCAACCGGCATTGCGATCAGTGCAGGTTTATTAACACCTAAAGCTGTTTTAGCCGCATGGCCTAAAGCTGCATTTGAAGCAAAAGATGCAAATGCTGCACTGGAAGCCTCACTTGGAAGCTCAAGCACTACAGAAAGCAGCGACATAAAACTAAAAGCGCCTGATATTGCTGAAAATGGTGCCGTTGTACCTGTCACTGTTACCAGTAATATTGCTAACACTGAAGCTATCAGTATCGTTGTTGCAGAAAATGCTACACCTTTAGCCGCAACATTTAACCTTGGTGCAAACACAAAAGGTTTTGTTTCTACCCGTATCAAAATGGGTAAAACATCCGATGTTACCGCTGTTGTAAAAGCCGGTGGCAAATTGTACAGCACTTCCAAAAACGTCAAAGTCACCATCGGTGGTTGTGGCGGTTAAGCATAAATATAGAGGTTAAATAAGATGGCTAAATCATCAATTAAAGTACGCGCTAAGGTCAAAAAAGGCGAAGCAAAAGTAAAATGCTTAATCAGCCACCCAATGGAAACCGGCCTTCGTAAAGACAAAAAAACCGGTAAGTTAATTCCTGCCCACTTCATTCAGGAAGTCGAACTGCGAGCATGACGGCAAAACATGTAATGAATGCTCAGTGGAACGGTACTATCTCCAAAAACCCATTCCTGTCTTTTGAGTTCACTGGTGCTAAATCAGGTGACACTATCAAAGATAAGCTGGGTAGATAATACTGGCAAGAGTGACTCAACCGAAGCCAAAATGAAATAATTGAGCGAATGTAACAACCCTCAATAATTAAATTTGGTATAACAACAAAGGTGAACCATGAAAAAAATTGCTACCGCATTATCTGTTTTGCTGATTGCTGCCACATCGTTTGCAGCACAGGCAACACCAGATGATGACTTAAAAGCATTCCGCTCGTACTTCACGAAGAAATTTCCTGAGGTACCGCTGAATGACTTTGTTAATGGCGTCTACGCTGTAGATGCTGCATCACGCGAACAGTGGGAAGCATTTGAAGAATTTCCTTCATATGAGATTTCTATTGATAACGGTGAAGAAAAGTTCCACAAAAAATTTGCTAACGGTAAAAGTTACGCAGACTGCTTTCCTAACTATAAAAAAGGCATAAAACAAAATTATCCTTATTTTGATACTGACAAAGGCGAAGTTATCACCCTGGAAGGCGCCATCAATAAATGTCGCACCGACAATGGTGAGAAAAAGCTGAAAACGAAAAAAGGTGCAATAACCGAAATCGGCGGCTATTTAGCATCACTGTCACGTGGTAACAAGGTTAATATCAAAGTGCCAAATGATGCAAAAGCAATTGCTGCCTATAACCGAGGTAAAAAACACTTTTACTCAAAACGTGGCCAGTTAAACATGTCCTGTGCTGACTGTCATTATTACTACTCAGGCAGCAAAATCCGTGCTGATATCCTAAGCCCCGCTTTAGGACACACAACGGGTTTCCCTGTTTATCGTAATAAATGGGCTGGCATGGGCACCCTGCATCGTCGCTATGGCGGCTGTAACAAACAGGTACGTGCAAAACCATTTAAAGCTCAGAGCGATGAATACAAGGCGCTTGAGTACTTCCACACCTACATGAGTAACGGTCTGGAAATAAATGGTCCAAGCCAAAGGAAGTAATCCTGTGGTTAGACTCTTAATCTAGAGTTCTTAAAACAAAAAAGCCCTGAACATTGTTCAGGGCTTTTTTGTTGGTATTTTAAAAATGAAGTAAATGGTGGGCCGTGAGCGACTTGAACGCTCGACCATCGGATTAAAAGTCCGGTGCTCTACCAACTGAGCTAACGGCCCAATTTCTTTTATAAAAAAAGATAACGCCAAATCAGATTCAACCCAACCAGTGTTAGCCCGAAACTGTCTTAACTGCGTCAACTTTAACAAGAAGGCGCGAATCATACAGGGAGTTGCACTGAAAAACAATATAATCCGGCAAGATATAACCTAAAAATAACGTGTTGGGTCTGAAATACCCGCATCCTGAAAGCCTTTTCGTCGTAATTGACAGGAATCACAGTGGCCGCAGGCCTCACCATTCTCATTTGCCTGGTAACAGGAAACTGTTAGCGAGTAATCGACGCCCAGACCAGCACCAACATTGATAATCTCGGCTTTGGTTTTTTCGATTAATGGAGCATGTATGGTTAATCGCTTACCTTCCACCCCTGCTTTAGTTGCCAGATTCGCCATGGTTTCATAGGCATTGATATATTCCGGACGACAGTCAGGGTAACCTGAATAATCAACTGCATTAACACCAATAAAGATCTCCTGTGAAGACATTACCTCAGCAACAGCCAGCGCATGTGATAAAAATAAAGTATTTCTCGCTGGCACATAGGTAACCGGAATTCCACACGCGCCCTCCATAAGAACATCTTCAGGTACGGCAATTGACTGGTCAGTTAATGCAGAACCAGCCATCACTCCCGTATCAATATGAATAAGCTGATGACTGGCGACATAACGTTCGGCCAGTCGCTCTGCCGCATTAATCTCAGACAGGCTGCGTTGTGCATAATCAAAGCTAAGGGCATGGCATTCAAATTCCTGACTAGCAATAGCCAGCACGGTAGCAGAATCCAGTCCGCCTGACAGCAATACAATGGCCAAAGGCTTATTTGTGTTTGATTCAATATCAGACACCTGGTCTGTCACCCCACAGGTATTTATGTAACTGTATCTGAAAACGAACATTAAGCTGGTCTTTTAAAACCCAATCTGCCAGTTTAACGGCATCCATTTGCTTATAACTGGGTGAGAACAGGACCTCGCATCTGTTATCAAGCTGATATTTATTAATCAGCTGTTTGCTCCAGAGATAGTCATTTTTATCACAAATAACAAACTTAATTTGATCATCTGCTGTTAAAAAAGAAAGGTTTTCAAACCTGTTTTTGCTTTCCTCACCAGAGCCAGGGGTTTTAATATCAATGACCTTAACAACTCGATTATCAACCGCGTCAACCGCAACCGCACCACCAGTTTCCAGAGTTACCTCGTAACCCAGGTCACATAACTTCTTCAGCAGTTCGATACAGTTTTTCTGCGCTAATGGCTCACCACCAGTGACGGTGATATGTGACGTATTATATTTTTTCACCTCATCGATGATGGCTTCAATATCCATCCATTCACCGCCAGTAAAAGCATAGGCCGTATCACAATAATCACAACGCAGGGGACAACCTGTTAAACGTATAAATACTGTCGGCAGCCCTACATTACGGGCTTCACCCTGTAATGAATAAAATATCTCGGTAATTTTCAGGCGTGTCTGTTGTTCAGCCCGTGGTTTAGCCTGTGGCTCATTTTGCTGTTCTGGTTGATGTTCCGGCATTCCAAATAAAGACTAATGCCCTTCTCTCTTAATGCGCTGTAAACGTTCATTCGCTTTTTTAGCGACCGTTGTATCAGGATGTAAAGTTATAACCTGCTGCAATGCCTCTTTAGCCGCAGACCAGTTTTTTAATTCAAAATACACATAACCAATTTTTAAACGTGCACCGGGATTTTTAGAACTATCAGGATACTGCGCTATTAACTGCTGAAATTCAGCTAGCGCCTTATTATAGTCACGCGAAACATAGCTTGCTTCACCAAGCCAGTATTGTGCGTTATCAGCATACTTACTATTAGGGTAACTGGTTTTAAACGCTTCAAAAGAAGTAATAGACTGTTTGTACTGCCCCTCTTTCAATAATGCAAAGGCTTTAGAATAAGCTTCCTGACCATCAACATCACCAGCAACAACTGTCGGTATGGCACTATCAGCCTTACCTGAGTTTGGTGGCGGCACTGGTGCAGCAAATTTCATGTTATTACTACTGCCAGCTTCAACATTATTTATACGTCGATCCATATCAAGATATAAATTACGTTGCCTCTGTTTCATGTTTTCCAGTTCATATTCCTGCTGCTCAACCTGCTCACGTAATGAAGAAATTTCTTCTCGTAAAGACTGTATTGTCTGTGTCTGCTGACGCAAAATATCAGAATCCATCATACGCTCAAGTCGTTGAATGCGCTGTTTGTAATTCAAATCAGCAAGACCGCTGTCAGCAGCTAGTACATTTCCTGTAAGGAGCAGCCCACAAAACAGGAGGCTGCCCAAAAAGCTGTATGTATTTATCTGATATTTCATATTATTAATATCCGCTAGTTATCTTTAATCGATAGTCAATTTTATTGATAAACAATTTCCACACGACGATTTAGACTCATGGATTCCTCATCATGGCCGAAGGCGACGGGTTTTTCTTCACCATAGCTTATAACAGAGATCTGATCATTTCCTGCACCCTCATATAACATCAGTTGCTTGACAGCCTGTGCCCTGGCTTCTGCTAATGCGACATTATATTCACGAGTACCGCGTTCGTCCGCATGACCTTCCAGCCGCACAGCGGCATTAACATTAAGTGAAAGATACCTGCCATGATGTTGAACCAGTTCAACATAGTCAGCACCAACCGTATTGCTGTCGTATCCAAAATAAACCAGTTTTTGAGCAAGCACATTGCTCGGATCATTTATCGCACCCTCCTCATAAGAGACTCGCTTGCCGCCTTCCAGCGCTGTACCATCAAGCCCTGCAGTACCATCAATGGCACCCGCAGCAGCCCCTGTATTTTCTTTATCATCGCTATCAATAGCCATATCCATATCATCGTCAGGTTTTGTTGCTTCACTACAGGCGGAGATAGATAAGGCCAGCACAAGTATAAATAATAATTTATTCATCACAAAATCTCTCATTGTTATTTTATTCCGATTTATTTTTTTCTCATTTAATAACGCACTGCTGCCCATGAAGGCTCTCGCACCTCACCATCAGTAAATGCCAGACGTTGTTTTTGACGACCGTCAACAGACACGGCAGCAAGTACGGCCTGACGTTTTTCCTGCGACGCAAACAAAATCATACTATTGTTTGGCGCAAACTCCGGTGACTCATCAAGTGGGCCGTCAGTTAAAATTCTTGATGACTTCGTTTCAAGCTCTAAAATCGCAATACGATAAATATTGCCTTCACCATGCACATAAGCCAGCTGCTTGCCATCTGCAGAAATACTGGCGCTGGCATTATAACCACCTTCATAGGTCAATCGTCCAGGACGAGAATCCGCTGTTATAGACTGCTGGTACAATTGCGGCTTACCGCTACGACTGGATGTATAAACGATTGATTTCCCATCAGGCAACCACACCGCCTCAGTGTCAATAGACCAGTGATTTGTCACTCGCTGCAGCTTATTGTCTATCAAATTTAATATGTAGATATCCGGGTTTCCGGCTTTAGACAGGGTAACAGCGAGTTTTGTACCATCGGGTGACCACGCCGGCGCACCATTCAGGCCCTTGAATTTAGAGCGGCTCTTTCTTACACCGGTGCGTATATTATGGGTAAAAATTTCAGCCTGTCCGTTCTCAAAAGAAACATAGGCCAGTTCAGAACCATCGGGTGACCATGCGGGTGACATAATCGGTTGATCTGAAGTCAGCAATGTTTGCGGGTTATAGCCATCAGTGTCTGATACCTGCAAACGTGAAACACTGCCCTTCTGATAA
>CAVYHW010000067.1:0-4675 GCA_963768215.1 uncultured Gammaproteobacteria bacterium | reverse complement strand
CGAATCTATCCTTAACCTTGACTACCGTCAGGGTAAAGACGTACCTCACATGGATAACGGCTTTGCTGATTCTCACTTCATCTGTTTCCCTTACGAAACACAGCGTACCGGTATCTATACAGCGGGTCCAACTCGCCGTCCGATGGATACACAGCAGGCGATGGATGATGCTATGGGTGCTGCCATGAAAGCCATCGCTGCAGCTGAAAACTCAGGACTGGGTAAAGCGGCGCATCCACGTGTTGCAGACCTGAGTTTCCCTAAAGTTCGTCTGGAAGGTTGTACTCAGTGTAAACGTTGTACCGTGGAATGTCCTTTTGGCGCGATCAATGAAGACGAGAGAGGTTTTCCTATATTTAATGAGTCACGCTGCCGCCGTTGTGGCACCTGTATGGGCGCCTGTCCGGTACGTGTTATCTCGTTCGATAACTACTCTATCGACACGGTTGGTCAGCAGCTAAAAGCCGTTGATATTCCTGACGAATTCGATGAAAAGCCACGTATCCTGGTGCTTGCCTGTGAAAACGATGCTTATCCTGCACTGGATATGGCCGCACAAAACAAGCTTGAGTACAGTGCGTTTACCCGCATCATTCCAGTTCGTTGTTTAGGTTCTGTGAGTTTAAGCTGGATTACTGATTCTCTGAACAGTGGATTCGATGGCCTGATCCTGATGGGTTGCCCAAGTGGCGATGATTATCAGTGTCACTTCGTGAAAGGTTCGTTGATGGCGCAGGAGCGTATGTCTAAGGTCGGTGATACGCTGCAATCATTAAGCCTTGAAGAGGAACGTGTACAGACTTTTGAAATATCAATTACGGATATTCATAAAGTTCCGAAAATCATTAACGATATGGCAGATACCATCGAGCAGATCGGTATGAGCCCATTCAAATTCTAGGAGACTGCAATGACTGATAACAACTTCCTCAAAGAAGTAGAGGCCAATGTCGAAGAAGGCGATTGGGTTAAAATGTGTATGCAATGCGGCGTGTGCTCAGGCTCATGTCCCTTAGGCCCGCACTGGGACCATCCGCCACAGGAAATATTCATGATGATCCGTGCCGGCAAACGTGAAGAAGTGCTGACTTCATCATCAATGTGGATGTGCACCTCATGCTACAACTGTGTCGTGCGTTGCCCACGTGAACTGCCTATTACGCACATCATGCACGGCCTTGCTACCTACGCCAAGCGCCTTAACCTGGTGCCAAAAAACCAGCCTACAGCATGGTTCGCACAGATATTCTGGGACAACATGATGAAGAAAGGCCGTGTTAATGAATTGAAACTGGGACTGTCACTTTATTTCAAGGACGGTTTTGTTTCAGGTATTAAAGAGTCGCTCAAACACCAGAAACTTGGCATGAATATGATGAAAGCCAAGAGAATGAGTGTGGGTGAATTTTTCGGCGGCCATGGTATAAAGGACAACAGTGGTCTGCAGAAGATAATTAAGAAAGCAGAAGAAATCGAAAACGCTCGCATCGAGAGCTACGGAAAATAACGGGGTATTACTACAATGGCTGAAAAGAAAAAATATTCATATTATCCGGGCTGCTCATCGCAAAAAGGCGCCTCGTCTTCGAACATGATGCGCTCTGTTGATACCATGTGCGAAGAGCTGGATATCGAACTCAATCCTATTCCTGACTGGAACTGCTGTTCTGCATCGATTGGATACGGTAGCGGCGGTGTATTGCCCCGTATGACCCTGTCAGCCAGGAACATAGCCCTGTCTGAACAGCACCATGCTGGTATGGACATCGTGGCTACCTGTGCCGCTTGCTGGTTATCAACCAAGGAAGCACAGGAACGTTTCGCGAATGACAGTGACCTGATGGCTGATGCCAATACAGCACTGGCTGAAGCGGGTCTGAAATTCGAGAACAAGAAAAAGATCCGTCACATGGTCGAAGTACTGATCGAAGATATCGGTTACGAGAAGATTGGTGCCGGTGTTAAGAGACCACTGGAAGGCTTAAAAGTGGCCGGCTATGTCGGTTGCCAGACAAACCGTCCTTTCGGTATCGATGGTGAATCTTTCGAAAACCCGATGTACCTCGACAAACTGGTCGACACACTTGGCGGCGAATCACTTAAGACCTACGAGAAAAAAGTACAGTGCTGCGGTGGCGCCCTGGCATTTTCAGAGCCGGAAAAATCTCAGGAAATGATCCATGGCATTATCGAATCGGCTTACGACAATGGCGCCGATGTGATCGCAACACCCTGCCCGCTGTGCCAGGCTAATGTTGAAATCTACCAGGATGAAATCAATGCCAAAAAAGGCAGCAAATTCAACATGCCTGTGGTTTACTACAGCCAGTTGATCGATGTTGCCTATGGTCGTAATGCAAAAGATTCATCACTGGATGGACAGATTATTCCAGCCAAAAAACTGGAAGATATCGCTAACAAGTAATACTTGCAAAAGTGACACTTCAAAAAAGCCCGACTTGTTCGGGCTTTTTTATTACTTATCAGAATATTCTAGCGGGAGCATGACCTGCTCCGCTTAACTTTGTATAAAGTAGTTGCTACATAAGAATAAAATAAATAGTACCAATTAAAAACTCGACGATAATAATCTCACGAGTTAGTTTGCATTTTTTACATTCAGTCATCGTTTTTATTACTAATAAACAAGTATCTACCTGGACGCCTTAAAGTCAGCAAACTGTGATTATCATTGTTTGACGAATTCTTTAGTTAAGTATAGTCAGAAATCGCGGAACACCAATTTATATTTCTGGTCCGCTCCTACAGGCCTGGTAATTCAGTTGTGTTATTTATCTGCGCAAACTGCCCAGAAACCTGTTCAATATAAGAAAGCAAAACAGGTACAACAAATAATACCAGCAGGGTTGCGAATCCCAGACCAAACGAAATACTGGTCGCCATGGGGATCAAAAACTGCGCCTGTAGTGATGTTTCAAAAAGCAAAGGCGTTAAACCCGCTATGGTGGTCAGTGAAGTCAACAACACCGCGCGTAATCGCAAACAGGAAGATTCAATCAGTGCTTCACGAACTGCCATGCCCCTGGAGCGCAGTTGTTTATAGAACGTCACCAGGATAATCGAATCGTTAATCACGATACCCGAGAGGCCAAACATACCAAACTGCGACAGTATGGTTAGATCGATATTCGTGAACCAGTGTCCGAAAATCGCACCAGTGATACCAAAAGGTATTACCAGCATCACGGCCAGCGGCCAGGTGTATGATGCAAACACCCAGGCGAGGATAATATAAATCATCACCAGCGCCAGTAGACCGCCTTGCTTCATATCACTGCTGGTTTCGCGTTCTTCTTCTGCACGTCCCCTGTATGACACCTGCAAGGAGTATTTATTGATAATGTCGGGTATGATGGATTCTTGCAGGCTTGCCAGTACCTCTTTGGCATTGCTGACCTTCGCGTTCACTTCTGCGGTGATATGTACACCCATCTTTGCATCGGTGTGGCGTAAGATTTCCAGTCCCTGTTGTGAAGTTAGCGTGACGGCGTTACTTAATATTACACGCTGACCAGTTGGCGTTATTATCGGAAGTGTTTCAAGAATGCTTTGAAATTTTCTTTCCTTTGCCGGCAGCATGATGCGTACCTCGATCTCTTCATCGCTGTCATAAAATATCTGCAGCAACTGGCCATCAAGCGCCGCGCGTAACTGTCTGCCTACATCTGTAATCGTGAGGCCGGCCGATTGCGCCAGCGGCGTAAGTTCGAAGATATATTGCTGACGCCCGTAAGGCAGGTCATCGAGTACGTTACTGAGGCCATCGTAACTTTTCAGTGCGCTGGTCAGCTCTTCGGCAGCATGTTTGAGCGTGATCGCATCCTGACCGCTGAAAAACACATCGATATCCAGGCCGGGGGGTCCACCCCTCGGGCTGCTTATGGATAACTGCTCTACACCTGCAGGCAACTCCAGCCGTGATTCCCAGTCTTTGGTAATGGTGGTGTTGCGAACATCGCGCTCATCAGGCTGCAGTAATTCGACCTTTAACATGGCGTATTGATTGCCACTCTGGAAATTACGCCCGCCATCAAAACTTGCGGTGTTGATCTGCAGCACGGCCGCTTTGATCAAAGACCTGCTTTGCTTCAATGCAGCATCTGTTTCCTGCAAACGTTGCTCCATCTGCTGAGCGAATGCCCTTACCTGTTCAGGTGGCGTACCAGCAGAAAACTTGACACTGGCGTTGATCACCGTGCTTTCCGGTTGCGGGAAAAAGTGAAATTTCACCTGGCCAAAGATGACCAGGGACACGGCCAGCACCAGTAAACATAAAGCAATGGTAATTGTCGTCAGGCGGTTGTTGATAGCACGGATAACGACCGGCCTGAAATAGTTATCACGGAAAGAATTGAAGCCATCTTCAAGCTTCTGCCTTATGACTCCGTTTTGTTTGTGATGGTTTTTATGAAAACTATGCCGCAGATGCCCGGGCAGAATTAGAAAGCTCTCGATTAACGAGGCAGTGATGACACAAATAACAATAAAGGGTATATCGAACAGTATAGAGCCGATGATACCGGTCACCAGCATGAGCGGGAAAAAGGCGGCCACCGTGGTCAGTGATGATGACACTACCGGGGCCAGCATACGCATGGCGCCACCTTCTGCAGCAAGCAGTGATTTCTCACCGGATTGATAGTAGCAATACATC
>CAVYHW010000066.1:0-35753 GCA_963768215.1 uncultured Gammaproteobacteria bacterium | reverse complement strand
GATTTACAAGCATTAGTCCACAGATGGACACAGATAAAAATGTAGTAGCTCAGACTTAATCTGACTGGTTGATATACTGATTTCGATATACACGGACAGTTGGCAATTGCCGAATTTTTCCTGTAGATTATGAATGTCGGTATATCTGACCATGTCAGAAACGATTTTTAATATGTATTTTTCAGCTACAATAATAAACGTGACGATTAAATCAGAAACAACATATTGTGCAGATGTACAATGGATAGGGCGCGCACATTGTGGTAAATGCCACATCCGCCATTTGATGCTTTTTTCTGAACTGCCAGAAAACGCATTCGATAACCTGCTACAGCCCATAGATCATTTTATATACCCACCCGAGTCAGTACTCTATGAAGCTGATACACACAAAAAATTTATTTATTCGATAAGACGCGGCATAGTTAAACTGGTCACATGTTACAGAGAATGGAACCTATAGAATCGTACGCCTGATGGGCCCCGGATCAGTGGTGCGGTCTTGAGTTACTCGATGGGTCTGACGGCTATCACCACACTGCCATAACCGTTGGTCAGGTCGATCTGTGTAAAATTCCGGTAACAACCGTCAAACAGCTTGAAAAAGAGCACACTGAACTTTATGTGCATGTGGGAGAGCAGCTTCAGAAGCAGCTTGATCTTGCCGATCAATGGATTGTGGCACTGGGTACTGGCTCTGCACGACAGCGTGTGGCACAACTTATCCTGATTTTAAGTGCATCTTATGCCGATAAAGATGGCGCTTTTAACCTGCTCAGCGGCGAAGACATGGCCGCCATGATAAGCACCTCGGTTGAAACCGTCAGCCGCATCATTGCAGAATTAAAGCGCCAGAAAATCATCTACAAAAATGAAGAAAAGCTTTATAACTGTGATGCAGACGCACTGCGGAAACTTAGCCAGCATGATTAGATGGCAGAAAAAGTACCCGCTCAGACATAGACGGTGTTTTTATTGTTCATTCATGAAGTAGATACCAAGGACAACCATTGCATTGTAACTGCTGTGCAATAGCATCGAAGGATAAACACTATTAAATCGATCACGGAAATAGCCATAGACTAACGACGGGATAAAGATCGTCAGTGACCATACTGGCGAGTTATTGAACATGTGCAGCGCGACAAATAAAACAGAGGTCACCACATTTGCAATCGTTATGTTGAAAAGTGCGTACTGGCCCCACCCTTGCCTGGATAGCTGCCCCTGAATAATACCGCGGAACAACAGTTCTTCAATCAATGGCTGCCAGACCAATACTGATATAAGCAGCTTCAGATGAAGTGCTGGAGTTGATGAAAATACCGGCACCCATTCATGGACCAGAAAAAGTACGACTATACCTGCCAGTATGGCGACAGTGAACCTGATGTCTCGATAAAACTGCGGACAATGTGACAGGCCAGATTCCTTCAGGATATGCACAAGATTTGATTGCAGCTTTGCATTGAACATGATCTTTGGCCTTAATAAAAACACCCCCTCTGATTATGAGGGGGTGATTCGAAGCGAGTAGAAAATGAATCTATTCTACACTTCGTTGCGCCGCCAACCCAAATAGCCTAGAGCAATAAATAATATTGCTGGTAACACAAGATCAAATTCAGCGTTTGGATTGTAGGAGCATAGGCCACCACTGTCGCCACCGCCACCACTAGATGACACTGCTGTTATTTTGGTGAGCACGCTTGCTGAGTTATTTGGATCAACACTCGCATCGGGTTCACCAGTGGAAGTCACGCTAGCAGCGATAGTAGCATCACCTACTGCAGCGGCCGTAAGCGTGAGCGTTACCGTAGCCGACGAAGTACCGTCTAAGTCACCTATAGTACATGTCACTACGCCACTAACCTCAGCACAGGTATTTACACTGCCGCCGGTTGCAGTCGCAGATACAAATGTAACTATGGATGGCAGTGCATCAGTAACCAGTTTGACGTTGGTATCCGAGTCTACTGCACCATTAGCAACAGTTACTGTAACGGTATAGTTATTATCCACGACTAATGTGTCGGGCGCAACCATATTAGCAATCTGCAGATCAGGTGTGACTTCAAACAGTTCATAGGCACCGATATCGCAGTCCTTTGTGCCATCACGATTACCATCAGCGGGTCGAATGCTACCGCGCTGGTCGTTGTTAGGGCAATCAGCGTTGACGTCGCCAGCATCGACAGCGGGGCTGTCTACCCCACCACTGACAGCACTGTGCGAAATGGCATGCGTTTCCGTCAGACCACCGTTATCAGCCAGGGCAACCAACAGCGGATTGGTGTTAATCTGGTCAAACTTGAAGGTCGCATCGAATTCACAGGTATCACCGTCTTCAAGATTGTAACCCTGTGAAATAAACTGGGCGTTACTACCGACCATGCCACAATTGTCCCGACGGATTGGCTTGTCCGGGTATATAAACTGATTATTCGACAGCAGAGTATTGCTTAAGAAGAATCTGGCGTTGCTAAATCCATTCAGGCCAGCACCGCCGCTGGTTGCGGGGGTGGTTGCCACATTGTCGGCCACGGTGACATTCTGCAGATAGACATCACCACTGGTGATAATACCAGCGCCAACATCTTTCGCCTCGTTGCTGCTGATGGTGGTATTGGTGATATCGAAGCTGGCCTCGCGTCCGGCAATACCGGCGCCACCGATAGCGTAATTACCATTGATCGCACTGCGGAGAATCGTGGTAGTGGTCTGGGGCGCCCCGGTAAAGAATATAGCGCCACCGTTCTCAGCGGAGTTTCGATAGGTAAGTTCCGGATAAGCGGCCGCGGTATCTGCATCGAACACCTTGCCGATCAGGGTATCACTGATAACCGTGTCGCCTTCGTTATAAAGTCCGCCCCCGTTACCGCCAGCACTGGTGTTACCGCTGATTTTGGACCGGCTGATCGTTGCAGGTACGATTGAATGGATGCCGCCACCATCGCCACCCGACCAGTTGTTAATGACAACAACATCGTCGAGGCTGACGTTCTCAACACCAAAACTACTGCCCTCGCCGCCGGAAATGACCTCAGGAGGCAGGCCTTCTTTAGTTGAGTCGTAGGTAACTGTGGCGTATCCGCCACCCAGGGCAATGCCGCCGCCCATGCGCCGGAACTGGTCGATTATGATCGAGGTTGTTCCGTCATCGACAATCTTGCCTTCTTCATCAACCGAACCACAAGTATTATCGATGACCTCGATGTCATATGCATTGAGTTTGTTTGAATCGAAAGTTGTAGTACTAGGAAGTGGACCATCAGGAACACAAACATCAGCAGCCTTGGTCGGTTTCACAGCAACTTCACCATTGGCCACGGTCAGTCCCTGTATAACCACGCTGGCGATATCCGCGGTAGCACTGCTGGTAGTGGACACCTGGAAAATACGGTCACCGGTCAGCGGATCATCATCACCCACGAGCGGAACGCCGGGCGAAGTTGGTGCCCATTCAATTCTGGTCACATCAGAACCTGCACCGGTGATGGTGACATCATCAGTGATATCCAGGTCACCCTGGCTTGCATCGAATGTGATGACAGGGATATAGGCACCGGTGGTACCAGTACATGGAGTCGTGCCATCGCAGCGCTCATCGACACCTGTGATAGTTAACTCGTAAGTCCCGGCAGGTACAGCGATAGTATCCGCGCCTGCCAGGGCGTTGGCTTCCATAATCGCTGCACGCAATGTACAGATATCTGCTGACGACCGTTTCACAAACCCCATCTCCGGGGGTTGCATCAGTAGCATCGGTAAATTCATTTACAGTAAAGTCAGCGGCAAACGCAGACATCGTTGATGTTGCCATCCACAAACTAGCAGCTAATAAACTGGTCGTGATGACGCCACCAGAGCTGTTAGAGATTTGGTTTTTTTTCATGATCATTTCCATACCACCTTGATTGATTAATTATTACTACATTTTGTGATGTCATGAAGAATAAATAAAACAGCTCCAATACATATGTTAATTAGAACATGACTGAAGATGAATTAGTTTGATAGAAATCAACTTTTACTTTTGACTAAAGTCTCCATTAAATCAGTAGTTAAGTTCTGGTTAACAAAGCATATAATTGCGGCAGTTTACGCGGCAGTTGTTCGGGGTTTTTGATAACCACATAAGCACCAGTCCCGAATATATGGGGCAGGTAGTCATTGCCTTTTTTGTCTATGGTGACACAAAACGGTTGCATGCCTAACTGCCGTGCTTCGATCACAGCCTGTCGGCTATCTTCAATACCATAACGGCCTTCATACTGGTCAAGATCATTAGGTTTGCCGTCGGTTAATATGAGCAATAAACGACGACCGTTACCTTCATTACTTAATCGTTGTGTTGCAAAACGAATAGCAGCGCCTAGTCGAGTATAATAACCAGGTTTAATGGCATTGATGCGACCACGGATGTTGGCGTTATAGTTTTCGTCGAAGTTTTTTATTTGATGAACACGAATCGGATCTCGTCGCCGCGAAGAAAAACCGAGCATTGAAAAACGGTCACCGGTTGCATGCAGACTTTCTGCAAAAAGATACAGGCTGTCACGAATGACATCAATAATTCGGTAGTGATCATTGATGTAGGCATCGGTAGATAAAGATAAATCGGCGAGTAACAGGCATGACAGATCACGTGCACCGCTGCGCATTTCTCGGTACATATTTTCTGCGGGAACGTGACACCCCGCCGCACGATCGGATGCGTATCTTATATAGGCATCGAGATCGATGTCCTGTCCATCGGCCTGCGCACGATGCCATACTTTGGCCGGTGTTATCGCCTGAAACTGATCTCTAAGACGGTTTGCAATTTTCTTAAGGTTTGTCGGTAACGGGCAGGGCTGGGCATCATCGGCAAGCATTTGTACAATACGGCATCGCTTTGGCAATAGCTGTTGTTTTTTCCAGTCCCATTCAGGCAGCAGGATGCCATCATCAAGGATGATGTCATCCGCATGCGCAGACGGCAGGTCAAGATCAAACTTGAGTCTGGTTTTAGAAGCTTTGCCGTTATGCGAAATGGCCAGTTTGTCGAGCTCGCGTGCGACGTCTTCCGCACGCTCGAGATCATCTTCTTCTTCCGTGCCGCGATCAACATTAACAAACTCACCCATGGTGAAAATATTTTCCATACGCACGGTAATTAAGCCACGTTCGGATTCAGGTTCTTCCACTCTTTCTGCCTGACGATGTCCCAGGTCTTCGATTTCGCGTGATTGTCCACCGTGTGTTTGTGAAGCATCGTCGTCCTGGGTGGTGCTGTTGGTTGTTCGTGGTGGATCAGGATGCAACCATAATGGTATAGCCTGCGGTCTGTATTTAGATAGTGGCAGTGAATCTATTTTACCAGGTGACTGCAATGCCAATTGTATGGTTTCTTCGACATGAGCTTCAGCAGGTTTAAGTTCTTTTATATCGGGTCGTTGTTTTAAATGTGCCTCTAGTAAACGTTGGTAACGTGGTTTAATTCCTGGGAAGTGTTTAAAGGCTGCCAGCGTCATTGACTGATTTTTTTCAAACCAGTTTTGTGTTATCAATGCGTTTTCAATTTTATCCTGTACTGCGGCGAGGCAAGCTAACCAGTAATATAGATCAGTATTTAACTCAGTCTGTTCAAACCAGGCGATACTGGGTGGCAACCTTAACGAACGTTCATCGCGCCATGCCAGTTGAATTTTTGCGTTACTGCCAGCAATGCGTTGTAACAGATTACGCTTTGCCAGGTTGCTGGTAGCATCGGCAATTTCTATCTGTAAACCACTGTCACCTCCCAGTGCACGAAAATAGATGCCAAGTCTTTTTTGTATGTCATGAAGAAAGACAGTCGCTGTAGGATACTGATTATCAGCAACACGAGTAATAAGTCTATGCCAGAGTTCACCGACGTGTTCTTCCATGGTTACTGACTTTTCATGGTTGCATTGATGGTTGATTTAATATTTATTTTACTTGAAGACATGGGCGGTTCAGAAATAGCTGCAGCTGCGTCACCCTGTACCCAGTGCAATAAACTTGAGTCTCTATTGAACTGCTGAACCTGGGTACATGCTGAGATACATTCACCGCATTCTGTACAGGTAAACATTTTACGTTTGATGGTGCGCGGTTGTAAACGCATAGGGCAGGCATTATCGCAGGCATTGTTGCAATCTCTACAGGCCGTCGCACGTGAAGTATCAAATGATATAACCATGGCTTTTTTGTTTGCCATCCAGGCCAGGCTCTGGAATAAACCGACGGCGCAACCATAACGGCAAAACAGGTGTCTGGCGAATAAAAACTCGAAACAAAAAACTGTGGTGGCGACAGTAATGAACAGGCCTTGGTTGCGTGTAAGTTCCGCGCTAAGTAGATTATGGTATATCTCAAAAGGTGGTAGCAAGTAGGTTAATAAGCTGACTGCCCAGATAAAAGCGAAAACAAATACGGTAATAATTGTTGGCAGCCAGTATTTTGAATCTGGTTTTAAAATACTAAAGTCACTTTGTTGCTCTGGCAGTTTTTTCTTTTCCCAGAGGCTGGGTTTTCCGCAGGCACGTATCATCAGTTTATTTATTATCTCGATGACAGAGTAATGCGGGCAGAACCAGCCGCAATAGATCCGTCCCCAACGCCAAGCGACATAGAGAAAACTTACTGCAAGCGTAAGTATTGGTAACAGGCCGAGAAACAGTACACTGTAAGCCGCGCTGTTGTTTGTTTGCAGTGAGTCTAGCTGGAGTGTCCAGTCGAAGCCAAAAATGATGAAATTGCCTAAGGTCAGGTCGTATCTAAATATATCCAGAGGGGGTGCAATTACAAATAACACAAAGAAACCCACCTGGGTTATTGAGCGGTATTTTTGCATTTGTGTTTTCATGATATGACGTTATGTTTTAGACGATTGCTTTGTCCATTAAGCAAGTTATCCTGGGCAGTTATGGGGTAATGGTTTGCCAATAACAGGATAACGCCAGCATTTACCTGCTAGTGCTTTGGATAGTCCGAAAACACCCAGTAAAACCATGGTGGCATGTAATATAGTGAACAGGATAACAATAATTACCCATAGCGTAACATCTTCAATGCCAACGAGACTCATCACCATTATTGTCATTGCAGCGATAGAAAACATAACCGCGATCCAGATGCAGGCGGACATGGTTTGTTCAAGGTGAGAATCTGCTAATGGCGGTAGTGAACCATGTTTTTTTAAAAACAGAATCGCCAGTGCAATAAATGCCAGCATGGGTAATATCAAAAGATTTGCTACATAGAGTGACTCGACTAACACCGCGAAATCCTGACCGGCGACCGGATTATTTTGTGGGGGTTTATTCTCCGAGTCTTGCATTGACCACCTCGACCAGTGCTTTAATGGTTTCTTCATCATCGCTAAGCGGTTCGATTAAAGCAGCATGGCAGGCCTGCTGAATATTCATGCCACTATTTATCAGTGTTGCGGCATACACTAATAACCGTGTTGAGGCAGCTTCTTCCAGATCATGATCTTTTAGCGCTCTTAATGAACCGGCCAGAGAAACCAGACGTGTAGCCAGTTCTCGATTAATACCGCTTTCACCCATCAATACCTCTATTTCAATTTCTGGTTGTGGGAAATCAAAACTCAAACCGACAAATCGTTGTCGGGTGCTGGGTTTTAAGCCTTTTAACAGATTTTGATAACCCGGGTTATATGAAACGACCAGCATAAAATTATCGGGTGCGGTTAATGTTTCGCCAGTACGTTCCAGTGGCAGAATACGCCGGTCATCCGTTAGTGGGTGCAGTACGACGGTTGTATCCTTGCGTGCTTCAACAATTTCATCCAGATAACAAATGGCGCCTTCACGTACCGCTCGGGTTAACGGGCCATCGCTCCAGTAAGTGCCATGGTCACCGATCAGGTGTCGTCCAACCAGGTCAGACGCGGTTAGATCATCATGGCAGGCGACGGTGTATAGTGGACGACCAAGGCGTGCAGCCATGTATTGAATGAAGCGGGTTTTGCCACAGCCAGTGGGTCCTTTGATAAGCATTGGCAACTGGTTATTAAATGCCCGTTCAAACAACTCGACTTCACCTGCATTAGCACAGTAGAAGGGCAGTTCATCGTTAACCATATTTTGTTTCGCTGTTTTCATGTCCATAATGGTGTCATCTTTTTATTTAACTGAGCAAACAGCATCCTTGCTTGTTCACCAATACCTGGTTCGCCGATAACAAATCGACTTTTGTATCAGGCCTGTGTATCAGGCCAGTTTATCAGGCCGGCTCTGGCTCATCACCACCGACGAAGAAAGCAACGATATATAAAATCAGGCCGATGAGGAATACTACGCCGGCTATTTCACGCATCCAGTAGAACAGTTCAAGTCTATCCTGTACTGTCATAAATGGTTGTGGATCATCGGTATAACGCTGCAGGTAAGTTTGTAGTACGCCGGCGGCAGTCAGGAATAAGGTAATGAATACCATGGATACCGTCATTAACCAGAACGACCACATTTCCACTACCTGTGACCTGCCACTGTTCGCCGCCGTACGACCGTTTAGCATTGGCATAGCGTAGGATATTATGGTCATTACGATCATTGCATAAGCGCCGTAGAATGCCATGTGACCATGCGCTGCAGTGATTTGTGTGCCATGCGTGTAATAATTTATTGGTGCCAGCGTATGCATAAATCCCCAGACGCCTGCACCGAGGAAAGCCATTACTGCTGTCCCTAATGCCCATAATACCGCTGCCTGGTTCGGATGATTTCGACGGCGTTGGTTCACCATGTTGAAAGCGAAGACGGTCATCATGAAGAAAGGCAGTGGTTCTAACGCTGAGAAAATAGATCCCCACCATTGCCAGTATGATGGCGTGCCAATCCAGAAGAAGTGGTGACCGGTACCGATGATGCCAGTAATTAACGCCAGCGCGACGATAACGTATAACCATTTTTCAATAACTTCACGATCGACGCCGGTAGTTTTGATGAGAACAAATGCCAGCAGAGAACCAAGAATGAGTTCCCAGACACCCTCAACCCATAGATGCACAACAAACCACCAGTAGAACTTGTCTTTAACCAGATTTTCTGGATTGTAGAAAGCGAACAGGAAGAAAACAGCAAGACCGACAAGGCCAATGAGTAATACTAATGTAATAACGGTTTTGCGTCCCTTTAACACGGTCATGCCAATGTTAAAAATGAAAGCGAGTGCGACGATGACAATGCCAATTTTAGTGATGGTTGGTTGTTCGAGGAATTCACGTCCCATGGTTGGCAGTAAACTGTTACCCGTTATCTCTGCTAGTGTTGCGTAAGGGACCAGCAGGTAGCCGAGAACGGTAAGTGCACCGGCAACGAGGAATACCCAGAACATAAGCAACGCCAGTTTAGGACTATGCAGTTCACATTCGGATTCCTCCGGTACCAAATAGTAGGCGGCACCCATAAAACCAAACAAAATCCAGACGATCAGCAGATTGGTATGCACCATGCGGGCAACATTAAAAGGAATTTCAGGAAACAGGAAGTCACCAATGACATACTGTAAACCCATGATTAGACCAAACAGAATCTGGCCGACAAATAATCCGATGGCAGCAATAAAGTATGGCTTGGCAACGGCTTGTGATTGATATTGCATATTATTAGCTCCTCTTAACCCTGAATATTTGGTGGCCAGTTTTGGGTGTTGATTTCTGATGCATACTTCAGGAATTCAGCGACTGCGTTCAGCTCTTCCTCGGAAAGGTTGAATTGAGGCATGCTGCGACGACCTGGGATGCCTTCTTTGGGTCTGCTGGCTATAAACGCCTTAATGGCTTCGGTACTATTACCGAAGCGCGTGTAGACATTGCCCAATTCGGGGGCGAAATAGGCACCTTCACCCAGGAGGGTATGGCAGCCAATGCAATTGTTGATCTCCCAGACATTTTTGCCCATGGCTACTTCTTCAGTAATGGCTGCTCGATTATCTGATTCAGGTAAAACCGATTCGGTATCGAAAACAAGAACCAGGAAAAGCAGAATGAAAAACATGCTGCCGCCATAAAAAATATTTCGCGCCATACTTTTGGTAAATGTTTCAGACATCGGCGGATTACCTCCTTAGTAAGAATTATGTGAACTCGATTTGAACACGGATGGTTCTTCAGTATTAATGACATATGTCAAGAATGCTTGAAGCAGTTGCACCATAATGGAACTTACTCCTTATCGAGTAATTGAGTGTTATTTGGCGTTAAATTTGAAATAATTGACATACGTCAATTTATTAAACCTTGTAATATCTAAGATACAATATCTAGTTAATAATAATAATAATAATACTATATATGGTGTGTTTGTCTGAGTTGTCGAATATACCATAGTACCCTGGGAGAATTTTCCATGAATACCGCGACTCGGTCACCAGTTGAAACCATTAAACCTCACGAAATACCATTACAGGCAGCGTCCGAAGATATCTGGCAGCGCAAATATCAGCTAAAAAACAACCAGGGTGAAGCCGTTGACCCATGTATTGAAAGTACCTATATACGCGTTGCTCGTGCGCTTGCCAATATCGAAAACACGCCGGAAAAACAGCAGTACTGGAATGAAAAATTTCTTTGGGCATTAAAACACGGTGCCGTTCCTGCCGGCCGGATTATTTCCAACGCCGGTGCGCAACAATACAAGCCGGCTACATCAACGATTAATTGCACTGTATCTGGAAAGATCCATGATTCCATGGACGATATATTAAAAAAGGTACATGAAGCAGGAATGACGTTGAAGTCAGGTGCTGGTATTGGTTATGAGTTTTCAACCTTGAGACCGAACGATGCTTATGTCTCAGGTTCGGGTGCACTGACTTCAGGACCGTTGTCGTTTATGGATATCTACGACAAAGTTTGTTTTACCATTTCATCAGCGGGTGGTCGCAGAGGTGCGCAAATGGCGACCTTTGATGTGGGTCATCCAGATGTACTGGATTTTATTCGAGCCAAACGTGAAGACGGACGATTGCGACAGTTCAATTTATCGCTGCTGATTAGCAGTGAATTTATGCAAGCAGTTAAAAATAAATCCAGCTGGCCACTGGCTTTTCCATTAACAGAAGCAGAGGTTGAAACGCACAACATTGATGTACAGGATCCCGACCAGGTAATCTGGCGTGACTGGCCAATAAAGGACAAGTATATTGTTAATGAATCAGGCAAAGTTGCATGCAGGATTTACCAAAGCATCGATGCTGCCAGGTTGTGGGATGTCATCATGACAGCAACTTACGAGTATGCTGAGCCAGGTTTTATTCTTATCGACCAGTACAATGAAATGAATAATAACTGGTTTTGTGAAAATATCAGAACCACCAATCCCTGTGGCGAACAGGGCTTGCCTGAATATGGCGCCTGCCTGTTAGGTTCTATCAATCTTACTCAACTGGTTACAGAGGCTTTCACAGACAGGGCCAGTTTCGACTGGGGTACTTATCGTGAAGTAGTGAAGGTGTTCACCCGCATGCTGGATAATGTGGTTGAAATAAATGGTCTGCCACTGGAGCAGCAACGAAACGAAATTTTGAATAAACGTCGTCATGGCATGGGTTATTTTGGATTAGGTTCTGCTTTAACCATGATGGGGATACGATACGGCTCGGATGAGTCATTGAGCTTTACCGAAAAAGTCACACGTGAGTTGGCACTGGCTGGCTGGGAGTGTGCGCTGGATCTGGCAAAAGAAAAAGGCCCGGCACCTGTTCTTGAACAGGAATTTATAGTGACGTCGGAAATGTTACGTCGCCGTCCTGAAATGAAAACAGATGGTTATAAAAAGGGCGATAAGGTCCCGGGAAAAGTGCTACATGCAAAGTACAGCCGTTACATGCAAAGAATTGCTGAAGTAAACCCCGAGCTGGTCGCTGAACTGGCAAAGACTGGTGCGCGGTTTACCCATCATAGCTCAATCGCACCCACGGGCACCATTGCTTTGTCTATTGGTAATAATGCAAGTAATGGAATCGAACCCAGTTTCGCGCATCATTATTCGCGCAATATTATCCGTGAAGGAAAAAAAAGCAAGGAGAAAGTCGATGTCTGGTCGTACGAGCTACTGGCATACCGTGAGTTGATTAATCCAAAGGCACAACCTTTTTCTGAAAAAGATGATGAAAAGCTACCGGTTTATTTCATCAGCGCCGATGATGTAACGCCAAAACAACATGTTGATATTCAGGCGGCTGCACAGCGATGGATTGACTCGTCTATTTCGAAGACGGCAAATATACCTACAGATTTTCCTTATGAGGAGTTTAAGGATATTTATCTCTATGCCTATGAGAAAAACTTAAAAGGTTGTACTACATTTCGATTCAATCCGAAAGTTTTCCAGGGAGTACTGGTTAAGGAGAAAGATCTGGAAAACACCCTATACCGTTTTTCACTCGAAGATGGCAGTGTCATCGAAGCGAAGGGTAATGAAAAGATTGAATATGATGGTGAAACTCATACTGCAGCAAATTTATATGATGCCTTGAAAGAGGGTTATTACGGAAAATTTTAATTTGTCATTGCGAGGTACGAAGCACTGATTTTACTCCAGGTAAAATTAGTGCCACGCGAAGTTTATGCCGGTAGAGGTGCTCGCAATGACGGGGCCATACTAGTTATTCAATGGTATAAAAAAACTAATAAGGTGAGAAAATGACCATCAAAATAAAAAAGAAAATAATCGGTTATGAAATAATTGATAAAAAAGCTAATAAAAGTGAAGAAATGGAACAGTCTGACAGCATGGTCGACGATGAATCTGCCCTGGAAGCATCTACCGTGAAAGAGTCTGAGACGGCAGAAATAATCCAGATGCATGAAAAGCTCGAACGACCTGATGTACTTCTCGGATCAACCTACAAAATAAAAACACCGCAATCTGAGCACGCGCTGTATATAACGATAAATGATATTGTGCTTAATCCCGGTACCAGACATGAGGTTCGACGACCTTATGAAATATTTATTAACTCGAAAAACATGGATCACTTTCAATGGATTGTTGCTTTGACGCGAATCATATCAGCGGTATTTAGAAAAGGCGGGGACGTCACATTTCTTGTTGATGAGTTACGTAATGTTTTTGATCCGCGTGGTGGTTATTTTAAGAAGGGAGGAAAGTACAAACCGTCACTGGTTGCTGAAATTGGTGATGCAATTGAATGCCATATGAAAATGATTGGAATGATTGAAGACAAAGAGCTGGATCTTGCTCAAAGAAAAATATTAGAGGCTAAAAGAAAAGAATATGTAAGGATACATGATGTTGAGTTAGAAAAAACCGGACAAGAAAATACTGCAATCGATACGGCATTAGATTTTCCAGCAAGTGCTCAGTTATGTAAAAAGTGCCATACTAAAGCAGTGATAAGTATGGATGGTTGTATGACCTGTTTGAGTTGCGGTGATTCAAAATGTAGTTAGAAAATAAAATGTTCTAATGCACGAACTACAGACTACCTGAACGAGTTAAGCATACAAGGTAGTAATGCAGTGGAGTAACAGTTTATACCGCAATTTTTTCTTCAGCCTGGTCGTCACTATTGATGATAACTTTGATCGGTTCTTTTATCTTATTAACGCGATGATAATTTTGCACTCTTTCTACAATGGTTTCTGTTAATTTAAGGCCGGTAGCAAACAACAGGCGACCATCGACCGTTTCAATATTAGACACAAGTACATGGCCGGCGCGTAGGCCAGTGAGCGAAACCGTTAGTGACGCTGCAGTACCTTGTGAGTAATCAGCAGCACTGATAGCAACTGCGACCATTTTGAATATGTTCGGATCATAGTGAACATTCTGTTGTGGTGTTAATTGCGCAATGGCATCATCCTGATTCTAAGCCAGTGGCTTTCAACTGTTCCAGATCGCATAATACTTTTAGTATTCTGCTTTCAAGCGGAATATCCTCGCCGGCTCTATCATCTTGCGGAAAGCCGGCGCCGTTGAAATGTTTCTGATGGTAATAAACGATCTCGGCTACCTTTTCGAGACGGGGAATATTTGAGATCAGGTTTTTGCTTACCTCCGGCAGGCGCTCAATCATTTTATTCTCGTCCTCACGTGAAAGCCTGGCCTAACATCAAGTTTTTTGAGAGTTTCTGGTGGCAGGGTAACACTGGCCAGATTGCATAACATGGCAGCTAGTTCCAGATTCCATGTATTTTTGATTTGCATTTCCTTTGCCAATAGTTTTGCAGCATCCCGAATCGCTATGGTACGTCCGAAGATATCTGGTGCAACCATGGACATCATGTCCATTAACAGTTTTACAGAACCGTTTAAGGTGCCTTCGAGCATTTTACGTTCTGCTTTAATCAGATGGTATTGTTCAACGGCTAATGCTAATGCGCGTATCATTTCTACTGGCGGGCAGGGTTTGGTCAGAAAATTAAATACACTGACCTTCATTAACTGCGTTCTACCGCTGTTTTCTGGTCAGCATTACCGGTCAACATCAGGCGCACACTATCAGGTGCCATTTTTTTTGCGGCCCGCAAAAACTGAATGCCATTCATTTCTGGCATTTGCATATCAGAAACGATGACAGCAAAAGGACCTTCGTCGGCGATCATTTTTAATGCCCGTTAGCGCCACCTAATGCAGTGCTCACGCTTATATTCTTTGCGAAACTGTCGCTGTAATGCATCCAGTACGTTTGCTTCGTCGTCGACAAATAATATTTTTTCAGTCATTATGCTGCCTCCTCTTCATGGTTCTTCACATATGGACTGCCATACGGGCAAACGTTCTGCCAATCCGATTGATTCCACGTACTCAAGGTCTTTGCCTTCGAAGGCATTCAGGATTCGTTACCGTGGTATGTTCAGAAATAAAAGTGCTGGCTGCGTGCACGGCTGTGAGCGCGGTAAACTCTGTGCAGGGGAAATCCTGAGGATTATGGTGATAGGCGACTGCTGTCACCACGTCTTCATCGATACCCCAAAGTCCGAGCATGTAGGCACCAATTTCTGCATGTGTGGTGCCGAATACTGTTATTTCTGCTTCAACTATATTCAGATTGCTTACCTTGGCGATTTCCTTGCAAGCCAGGTATTCATCAGGTGAATTCGTTGCCAGAACCAGTGTACCCATATCGTGTAACAGGCCACCAAGAAATGCCTGTTCAACGACAACTGGGGAGGCATCTTCGGCTTTTGCGATATTTCTTGCGGCGTTGGCAATCGCAAGACTATGACTATTATGTGTTTGCAATGACATCTTTTCTAACAGTTTTTCATCGAACTGCGAGAAGATACCGTTAGCCAGTACCAAACCTTTGAGTACGTCCAGCCCGAGAAAGTTGGCTGCTTCTGCCGGTCTGGTTATTTGTCTGCCAAGACCAAAGTAAGAGGAGTTAACCAGCTGTAATACTTTTGCGGTCATGCCTATATCCTGTTCGATAATATTTCCTATGTCGGTGATAGAAATGTCGTCTGACTGCACCGCTTCTACGATCGTTCGGTATATACCTGGCATACTTGGCAGTGAGGTCATACCAGTGACGAGTGTGCGTAGTTTTTCCGATGCCAGTACCTCATGCAGGGCAAAAGTACTCGTCAATGTAGCTTTAAGTTTTTCAGGGTCGCAGGGTTTGGATAGATACTGGTGCGATGGACCGACAGATCGCATCACCAGTTCCTGATCGGAATGCCCCGATAATACAAAGCGTACAGATTCAGGGTATTTCTGCTTCACTTTTTCCAGTAATTCAGCGCCATCCATTCCAGGCATACGCATATCGGTAACGATGGCGTCGTAGCGTTCTTCTGCCATCATCTCTAATGCGGCTTTGCCGCCTTCCGCAAATGCCATATCCCATTCATTTCGTTGGCTGCGTAACATACGTTTCAAGCCCTGCAGGATATTAGTCTCGTCGTCGACAAATAAAATACGTTTTTTCATGCATGGCCTCCTGACGCCAAATTTAATACTGATTGTTTAACCATGTTTGTCTCTGTTTGCTTGTTTTTCGCTGCTTTTTTCATCGGCAACTGGATAATAAATGTAGTGCCTTTACCAGCTGAACTTTCGACATCTAAACTACCGCCATGTTTTTCAACGATGACAGAGTAGGCGATTGCCAGACCTTGTCCCGAACCTTTGCCAACACCTTTAGTGGTGAAAAACGGTTCAAATATTCTTTTTCTTACAGATTCGGGTATACCTGTGCCGGTGTCGCTAATACGTATTTCAGCAAATTCTTCCTGCTGTCGAGTACTGATAGTAATTGTGCCTAGCTTATTTTTTTGTTTAATATCACTAATTGCATGTGAGGCATTGATTATTATGTTAAGTATGACCTGGTTAAACTCGCCGGCATAACACGGCACTGCTTTCGCTTTTTCATCAAAATCAGTCACTAATTCAGCATGATATTTCCATTCATTACTCGACACTGTTATTGTGCTCTGAATCGCCTGATTAATATCAATGATTTCTTTTTGCTCAGATCCTGGATGTGAAAAGTTTTTCATAGACATAACGATTTTGCTGACACGCTCGATACCATCCAGCGCCTGATCGATAGCTTGAGGGACTTCTTTTGCAAGGTATTCAACGTCAATTTCTTCACTTAAATTGCGAGCTTTGGTTAGCAGTTCATCGTGAGCGCTGCCATTAGATACCGCATCGCTAAGTTTTTTGTAAGTATTAATCAAAGCATTCATATCATCGAATGCCTCTTGCAGGAAACGTGTGTTATCGCCGATAAATTGAACAGGTGTATTAATTTCGTGAGCAATACCTGAAGCAAGTTGGCCGACAGACGCCAGTTTCTCTGATTGTAATGCCTGTTGATGTGATTTTTTTAAATCCGAGTGTGCCTGATTGATTTCATCAGTTTTTGCTTTGATTCGCTCAACCGCATTTACCTGCTCGGTTATATCAGTGCGAATGGCGACATATTTATAGGGTTTTCCATTATCATCCAGAAACGGTACCACGGTTGCTTCAACCCAGAATAGTGCTCCATTCTTTGCTCGGTTACAAATGTTCCCGTGCCAAATTTCCCCGTTGGATATTGTGTTCCATATTTCCTGATAGCATTCTAGTGCATGAGAGTCTGCTTTTAAAACACAATGATTTCTGCCAACAAGCTCAGTGGCGGTATATCCGGAAATCTTACAGAATTTTTCGTTGACGAAGGTGATATTACCTTCAACATCGGCAATACTGACGATGGCATGTTCATCTAATGCTGATCTTAAATGCGTAACTTCATTATTTGTTTGATTGAGTTTTTCGATTACTTCTTTGGTTTCAGCTAGTGCATTGATCGCCGCCGAGTGTTCATCTAATAACATCTCCTGGTTTTTTTGCAGAAGTTGCTCAGCAATTTCTGCTTCTTTTGCAGCATGTAGCAAAGCATCTTCATTCATTTTGATACTTACGCGCATTAATTTGAATGAGCGGCTCAATTGACCAATTTCATCTTTCCCGCTTAATGGTAATTCAACATCATAATCGCCATGTGTTAATGCGCTAGCTGCATTCTGTAATTTTTCCAATGGCGAACGTATTAATTTACTTTGTATGGTAAGCGCCACCAATAGTAGAGAGAAAAAACATAGCAGTAATATCGTTTCAATTTGCGTAATGTGATTGTTTACATCTGTTACTTCATCAGACCAGTCAGCATAGAGTGTAACAACACCAAGTGACTTACCTGCTTGATCTAGTGTGCGTGTAATTTTTTCTATATATTGATTATCAGGATACGGTGTTATTGCTGCCGTTGGGAATACTTGTTCACCTGTTTTAAGTTGAACAACTAATGCTTTCCAGCTTTTTTCTTTAAACTTCATTTCAGTATTTAGTTGTTGACGCATCAATTCATAATCACCGGTTAGTATATGGCGGGTTAAAGTAATGCTTAAGGTATCAAGCCATCCGTTCTGCAGGGCTAAATATTCCCCGTATTCATGTTCGATCCAGCCTGGTTTGAAAATTAAATGCACGACAGCAAATATTACAAATAGAGTAATAATAAGAGGCATTATTAATTTAAAACGGATACTCATTGCTCAACTTGCCTTCGCCGTAACTTTTACTGTTGCTGATGGTTTTGTAGACACAAGTGTTTAGCTACATTTTTAACGACAAGTGATGAGGCGTCTTGTTGTTTATAATATTAAATTTCCCCAGTAAAAATTCTCCAGTTTCATTTGACTTTTCGACTTTGGTGTTGCTGAATTTATCGACTATTTTTTGTAGTGCGTCGGTTCTATTATTGCTATCGCCAGTAACAGGATGCCAGTTACTGTAGATTTTCCATGTCGCATAATGAGGAACCACGCCTTCTGAAAGATTCGTTTCAGCAGATGCATTCATGGCGCACAACAACAATAATATGCCAGCTAAACCATGAATCATGATGATTGTTTTAGCCATAAAATGGTTAAAGTATGTCGATACCTGACTGATTTTTTTCACAGTAATCCTCTTTACTTATTAAGTATTGTTTTATGTGATAGCACATCACGACATATCAAAATCCGGTCTAAGCCACAATTTTGAGTGTGTGGGGTACACTGATATATCGACGCAAGCGGGTGTTTCTTTAATGCTGTGATAATATTTTCTTGCCGCTATATTAGAGAGTATTAATGTTGCCGATCTGCTAAGTTGTTGAAAATATACTTTGTCTGCACAGCCATGCTGTTCAGTAAAAGTATTGTTATCATGTAGATACAACGCAAAAATCCAGCACTACATCGAACAATTCAGGAAGTTAAACACAATGATTGAATTATTGTTAATGCGCCACGCCAAGTCAGACTGGCATAGCCGTACCGCTGATATTGAAAGGCCGTTAAATAACAGGGGGAGGCAGGATGCAATCCGCATGGGTAGTTATCTTAATCAAATGCATCTTGTTCCCGATAGAATGATTGTATCGGTTGCACAACGAACACAGGAGACAGCACAATTATTGTTAAACAACGTGTCGCTGCCTGAAGAAAAGATAATTGTTGAAAAAGCGCTTTATCTTGCCGATAGAAAAACCCTGTGTGAAGTCATCGAACATTATGCGATTGATAACCAGCGCTTGTTAATCCTGGCACATAATCCTGGCATGGATGATCTAGTGAGTTATCTCGCCAGTAGTGCACCGCCACTAACAGCCAGTGGCAAATTGATGGCGACCTGCTCGGTTGCTAATGTTCATATCAATTCACTGGATGAATTAAAAAAACCAGGACAAAGTGAATTACAAAATTTAATTCGGCCTAAACATATCGCTGATAGTTAGACTGGTTAAGCCTTTTTATTAAGATTTAAAATGAATGCGAGATCGAATTATTCAAAACTTACTGATTCTAGTTGAACAGTTTTTAGACGTTTGCAAAGATACCCTGTCTTGCACTTTCTACGTCAAGAGAGCACTTGAATGGTGGTGCCTGGCTTAGTGAAGTAGCCAGTGTGAATGCGGCAGACGGACGAATATTGACGATAATTAGTTCCATATTGGCGAGCAGGCATAAATGGTGCAATCTGAGCAGCCATGAATAATAAACCGCGTCAACAAGAGGAACATTTTTCAGATCATATATCAAAGTGGCAGCGTTTTCTTTTTGCATCAGCTGCATGAGAGTAGCAAGGTAATCTTCAGGTGCGTCAGGATCCAGCCCATCGCCCGGTTCTAGCAGCATGTTATTGTTACCAATAGAAGTGAGGTGTATTCCTCTAAGCATTTGGTAATATCCTGTTACGTGTCATTTTATCAATGTTTAATATTTAACTTGTTACTCTGCTCAGTTGTTATGCCAAGATAATGAAACGCCTCCTTGAGTCCATCGGACAATGTTGATCGTGTGATGACATCACCAAGGTCAATATTAAGGCTTGTTAACGCGCGCGCTATTTCCGGACGGATTCCCGTTAATATTGCCATCGCGCCCATTAAATTGATAGCCCGCATCATTTGAATAAGGTGATGTGAAACCTGTGAGTCAATGGCGATTACACCAGTAATATCCATAACCACAACACGAGCCCGATCATTTTCAATACGAGACAGTAGCTTTTCCATGACAGAGACTGTGCGAGAAGAATCCAGGGTACCAATTATTGGCAGGGTAAGTACCCCGTCCCAAATTTCTGTAATTGGGGTTGAGGTTTCTCTTATTTCCTCTTGTTGTGCATTAATCGTACGTTCTTTTTCTTCAAGATAGACATTAAATACATCCATAGAAATGTCATTGAATATTGATGCGACGAGCAGTAACACCGCGCGCGTTTTTTCAAATGTTAGCTTAACGTCCTCTTCCAGTCCTTCGAGAAAAACCTTTTGTAAAAATTGTGTATATCTTAAGAATTCATCGAGGTTACCACCACGTACCTGTACCTGGTTGGAAAATTCAGTAAAGAATCGTCTTAGTGCCTTGTACTCGGTACTACGACGGTCAATTTTATCGTTGGCATGCAATACAGTAACAAGTAGTTCCAGGAACTCAAGGCTATAATCTTTAATTTCTTCTGAACTGAGCAGATTCTCAGTAACAAAAATTTTATGTCCCTGTTCATCGATGACATTGGTTATGTTACCAACCTGTGTCATAAACAACTCGATTAAAAGTTTGTTAATCGATTTGTTTTCGTCTTTTTTTTCTTTTTTGCTAGTCATGTTGTCACCCTGAAATTATTATTTTATTGTGTTTTTCTGATGACAACCAAAGATTTGTCATCATTGCTTCGTCCAAGTATTTGTCCCATCACCAGTGCGATCATTTGTGGATGTAATCGCCATAGCTGGGGTAAAGTTTTGAAATTCCAGCTGCTTTTAATGCCATCTGATGCAGTAATTAATAAAGCCTGTTTCTGGAAAGCTAGTTCATTAATTTCGATACTTCTGTGGTTATGTCCTAAAACGCCAGACGACATTGGTAAGTTGCGTTTTTCCCCGTTACAAATTACATAAGCACTCATATCGCCCACACCTGCAATGGTGATACGTTCATCACTGGCATCAATCTCGCCAAGCATACCAACCGCGCCACGTCCTCCGCTCAGGCGTTTACTGAGAATTGACATACGTTCATACAGTTCAGCATCAACATCAAGAATGTCCTGTGCTGGTCGTACTGCTTCTTCAGCTTCTTTACCATGACCCAGCCCATCAAGATGCATCCATTTGATTTTGGAAGAACCACTACTGATTTGTATACAATCACCATTATAGAAGTCATCGTGCAAAGCTCGCAGATATACGCCATATTGTATTTTAGGTTTGGTTTTAGATTTTTCTACATTAAAGCGAGCCCAGACGGCAGTGCCATGCCAGCAACTATCGATATTGATTTCTTTGGCTACGGTATATATTGACGATTCACAAGATAGACGTTCAATCGCGCCAAGACCGCGACCCATGGTTCCAGTTGTTGTCGTGCCGTCTTTTTTAGCATGTTCCAGGTCTTCGATACCTGGGCCATAATCGAGTGCGAATATATCAAGCGAGGGACTGCTTCCGGTGTTTTCCCATAATTGCACCATGCCACTGCCTTTGGCATGTTTTATCTGATTGGTAACAATTTCATTACAAACCAGTTCCATTCTCTCCAGAATGATTTCACGAAGTCCCAGGCGTCGTCCCACAGCTTTAAATCTTGACCTGAACAATAACAGGCCACTTTCATCCCTCACTGCACTTTCGTATAATAGCTTCACTTAATTGGCTCGTTTATCAGATTTTTTAAGGTCTACTGTCGTGATATGTGAGGCGATAAATTGTCCTCGACCATTTTCTTTGGCTTCATACAGCACACCATCACATCTACTGGCAAGATCTTTGGGCGTATCATCGGGTAACATCTGTGCAATGCCGATGCTGATATTATTGTCCATTTTTTTCAGGATGGCTTTAGCAACACGTTCTGTCGTTGATAACTTTGTATATAAAATGAGTGCAAATTCATCACCGCCCACTCTGCAACAATGGTCCACTTCCTTGCGACTGGCTGATACCATGCTGTTAGCAACTTTTTTCAGGTATTCGTCACCGTAAAGGTGGCCATGTGTATCATTAATTTCTTTGAAGTTATCAACATCCAGCATCATTAAACACAGAGGTTCACCTTGTCTCCGGCATCTTGCCATTGCCTTTTCAAGTCGACTGTCATATGCGCCGCGATTATATAGTCCGGTCAGGCCGTCGGTTTCCGCATTTTTTTGTGCTTCTTCCAGTTCAATGCGTCTCGCATCGAGCTGTTGTTCAAGCTGAGACATTTCTTCTGCGGCATCGGTTACCGCTTTTTCCAGGTATTCACTGATTTTTGCATTACGTTGACGTAACAGCTCGGGGTCAGCCAGTTCACTTTCCTGACTTAATCGCGTGCTAGTGTCCCTGATTTCTTCCGCTGTGGGTTCTTCGCTTAGCATGCATATCTGGTATGTGGTTTCGCCTACTTCGACATAGAGGTTTTTATCATCCAGAATGAGTTTGGTTTCTACGGGTTCGACAGCAGACTGGACTAGCTTGTATAACTCGACCATGCATTTGTCCAGGCAAATCGCTGAAGAGAAAATGTTGCCACCCAGGTCTTCGACTGCGGACAGCACAAAGCGAGACAGACGTTGTCTGTCTGGTTCTGCCAGTAACGAGTATTTAAGTAGTACTACCATATGTCGTATGTCATTATTATTGACTTACTCTCCCCAACTTATGAGACTAGTCGTTCTTGGAGTGTTATCAATATAAGTCAACTAATAAGCCTGTTTTCCACTCAGAATATTGTAAATTTTTAAGTTTTTTATGCTCTTGTCGTTATTTTCACACTATCCTCATATATAACTTCGGCTTCTGTTTAAAATTCTATAGATCTATTGATCATGGTCGACGTATGTGGGTATGCCTGGTGTATTAATTGAAATACAGCGCTAGGGCATGGTTCAACAATAGCTACCAGTCAACGGACATACCTTATGTCATTCAAGTTACGCCCCATCACTTTTGCCTACTATCGACTATTTTTTGTTGTGATACTGTTTTTAATGGCATTACTATGCTTAAGTCAGGCGGCAATGGAGTATTTTTATGGAGTCAGTTTTATACCCGCTACGCCGACAACGATGCATGATGCCATGCTTGCAGGTGCTATTATCACGGGCATACTTAGCTTGATCTACAGTGCCTTTACATTGAATATAGTGATGGATAAACGAACTCAGAATAGCGATCGCCGCCAACGTCAGGTTGCCATTGATTTTCCTGATCGCCGCTCAGACATTGATCGTCGAACGGGATTGTCATCATGAGCAAGTTTGTTTCTTAAGAAAGGCTATTAATATCTGTTAAAACTGTCACAGTATAATTTTCAGGCGGATGAATATAAAAAAGCAGTGTGATTAAGAGTTATTAGTAAATCGATTGATAAATAATAGGTTTTTTATCTAATTGTTTTTTTGCCAGTAGAACCCACCTGCAGTTGTTGCGCTTAACGCAAGTATAAATACTATAATGCCAGTTATCGTTACATTTGAATTCTGTAATGCCATTAACATCATGCTACCTGCAGTTATAAAACCCACAGCAATACAATGAAGCAGTACGTTTGTGTGAGCAATATTTGCTGTAATGTAGCCGCCAAAAAACATAATCAGAATAAAAACAGGTATGCCAATAATGTATCTAAAGTAACCGACAATATCGTTTAAAAATTGAAAATCTTTTGCCAGGGCGTTGTAAGCAACAGCGATAAAAATATAGGCCAGTTGCAAAAACAGGATGACAACAATAATAAACAGGCAACCTGCGATAATCGCTTTTGTGCTTCTCATAAGCTGATATTAAAAAATTGTTAATTATGGAATAGTTATTCAGTAAAAGCATAGAGTGCAGTCAGCTGTCTAATGGCTTGTTCCTGCAGAACGTGTGATTTTATTATAAACATTATATTTACCAACGGGTTTGCTCATCGGCAGGCGTTTTATTATTTCTAGCGTTTTGCTGTCATAAACGATCACTTCACCCTCTGTTTCCCAGATACTTAGCAGGGCGCGGCTACCATCACGGTTAAACTCGATATGCCCCGAAGTTTTACCGGGAACAGGTTTAAGCGTTTTTATAATCTCCAGCGTGCTTTTGTCGATTACATGCATAACATCTTTATTGGGGCCAACAAAAACATCTACCCAGGCGTAAGGTGAGTTTTCATGACTGCGCATAAAAAATCCCGGTCCCTGTGTTTTAAGTTTTTTAATCGTTTTCCAGGTGCTTGTATCAATAATGCTGATAACACCTTCACGAAGGTTGGGGGAAGCGAGTACGGTTGTGTCTTTGTACTTCCAGGTAATGCCGGAACCTAGATGTGGCATACCGGGCAGATCGATATCTGCAATTTTTCTGCCAACGATCAGGTTGATGACCTGGCCGTTCTGAGCGCTACGTGAGGCACCAATCAGGTGTTGGTATGACTGGTCAAAAAAGAAATCATCGAGATAATCATCTAGTATAATAGACCGAACTGGAAACAGACCTTTTTCGATTATGCCTTCACCCATTTTGTAGTCGTGAACATAACCGCGGTAGATTGGTGGTGGTATATCGCTGTAGTTAATCTCCCATACCTCTTTTAAGTCTTTCAATGCAATAATAAAACTGTTGCGAGGTGGTGCAGTGTAAACAGCACTGACGCGTGAACTATTACCATGATCGTCTTTTACATCAATGATTTTTATCAGGCTAAGATCGTTGGCATCTAGAATAACAAGGCTGTGTGGCAGAAAATTACCCACCATGACATAACGATCATCAGCTGAGACGGCTGCGTTACGTGTGTTGATACCGACGCGTGTTTCCGCCACTGTTTCCAGTGTGTACATATCAAACTTGCTGATCCAGCCATCACGTGATGCGAAATAAACAAAACGGCCATCGGAAGAATACTTTGGACCGCCGTGTAATGCAAAACGTGATTTAAATCGATGAATCGGTTCCATCTTGTCACCATCAAGCACAGTTACATGATGGTCACCACTCTCTACCACCAGAAACAGATTCAGCGGATCGGCATCATAAACAGGTTTAACCGTTTCGACGACTTTTTTGCTTTGTTCCGGTTTATGAATAACGTGGCTTGTTGTGATTTCTTTTTCACCCCAGACAGGAATCGTCGCTAGCGGTGTATAAACCAGTTCGACCAGTGACTGTATTTGTTCCTGCTTTAACTTGTTTTTAAAAGCCGGCATTTGTGTGGCGATGCGGCCATTGCTGATGACCTCAACTGCTGTGTTTTTACCCAGACGTTTCAGATTTTCTGGTAACAGTGCGGGACCAATGCTACCCAGGCGATCGGCACCGTGGCAACTGGCACATTGTTGTTGATACAGACCATCGATAGATGCATCGGCGAAGAGGGGGCTTGATGTTATTAAAGCGATAAGACCTGGTAGATGAAAAAACTTCAGCATGTTGGTACAGAAACAGTTTTAGATGTTCTCCGTGACCAGGGTGTTAGTTGCAGGCGAGCCTGGTCATTATCAATGCCAATCTCGCTGTTATCCAGATAACACCCAGGATCTTCGGCCCAGAAGTTACCCGTTAATTGCCACGCCCGTGTGCGAGAGTTGCCGCCACAAATTTTGATGTACTGACAGTTGGCACAACGGCCTTCTACCGGACGGGATTTAAGTTTGAGGCCAGCCATTAATGGGTCAGATGTATCTTTCCAGATATCTGAGAACGAACGTTGTTTGACATTACCGATGGTGTAATCCCACCACATGGTGTCAGGATGGACATTACCGAGATTATCTATATTGGAAATATTAACGCCTGAGGCATTACCGCCCCAGTTATTTAACATGGCTTCAATTTGATCTGCATATTCGGGAAGATTTTTTTGTACCCATAACAACAGGTAAACGCCATCAGCATCATTATTACCGGTAACAAATTCGCGGCGGTTGCCTTGAGTAACATCTTTCCAGCAGGTTTCGAATAATAAATCCATGGCATCACGTGTCATCTTGTGATGTAAATCATCACCACGATTCTTATTGCCTCGACCTGCATAGTTCAGATGTGACAGGTAGAACTTGTCAACGCCTTCAGCGTCCATTAATTGAAGTAATGAGGGCAGATCCTGCTGGTTATCCTGTGTTAGAGTAAAACGCAATCCAACTTTTATTCCGGCTTCACGGCATAGACGTATACCGCGTAAGGCTTCATCAAATGAACCCTGTTTGCGACGGAATTTATCGTGAGTTTCGCGCATGCCGTCGACACTGATACCGACATAATTGTAGCCGACATCGACAATTTTTTTTATGTTGTTTTCATTGATCAATGTGCCGTTTGAAGACAGGCCAAGATAAAAACCCATGTCTTTGGCATGATGTGAAATCTCGAAAATGTCAGGACGCATCAACGGTTCGCCACCAGAGAGTATAAGTACCGGAACGCCGAATGCTTTCAGGTCATCCATGACATCAAAAACTTCATCGGTATTGAGTTCGCCGGGGAAATCCTTGTCAGCAGAGGTGGCATAACAATGTTTACAGGTTAGGTTGCAGCGTCGTATCAGGTTCCAGATCACTACGGGACCAGTGGGTGTATGTACAGGTCCACGAATAGATCTGGCTTGCTTAGCTTGAGGATTTTCTTTCAGTGTATGCAGGTATTGGCTTAATCGAAACATGATAGTTGTACTGGTTATTTATATGAGTTATGCAACAAGTCGCAGACCGGTTTTTTTCAATATGGCGGAACTAAACAGAGTGTCATGTGCTTTACAGTTACCATCGAGTAGTTTTTCTATTTGTTTCACTTTTTCATTAACTTCATCTCTGTTATGGCCATGTACCATGGCAAAGAGATTGTAGCGCCATAGCGGCAGGTGACGAGGTCGTTGATAGCAGTGGCTGACGAAGTCCAGTTGGCCAATGCGATTACCCAGGTCGATAATTTTATCGTCGTCGACATCCCATACCGTCATGCCGTTTGCTATAAGCCCGAGTCGATAATGATTTGGTACCGCGCCTATACGTCGAATGATGCCGCAGGACAGCATACGACTAAATCGCTGTATAACGTCATTTTGTGATAGTCCAATATCATCTGCAATTTTTTGGTATGGCGAATGCTCTATTGCAAAACCTGTTTGTGTGATACTGATCAGTTTTCTGTCAGTGTCATCAAGTTTACAGTTGCCTGCCATGTATTGTGGTTGTTGTGGTACGGGTACTGTAGTGTGATTACCCTTAGCTGATAATTGTAACCACAGTCCAACATAAAATTCGTGTTGTTTAGGAAAATTATAAACCTTGAGTTTTGTTGTATGCTCAATTGAGTGGATAATTTTGTCGATTTCTTCTGGGGTTTCTGTCGCTAAAACAAACCACATGTTCAGCGTATGATCACGTCGATAATTGTGTGCTACTTCAGGATAGGCATTGACCATCTCAGTAATAATTTCATACCTGTCTTCTGCTATAGAGAGTGCCGCCAAGGTTAAACCGCCGCCAAGACGCGCAGCGTCATATAATGGTCCGAAGCGCGTTAACAGATTTTGAGACTTCAAGTTGCGAACAGTTTTAATCAATGCGTCTTCAGTGCAGTTTAGTTCAGCAGCAATGGTTTTAAAAGGCCGTTCCTCTAGCGGAAAATTCCCCTGAAATTTATTGATAAAGTTGCGTTCACGTTCTGTTAGATTCATTACGTTTCACTTAATTATTAAGGCTTAATTTGATTTACTGATGTTTTTTACCAGGCGTAACTTTGAAACAGGTTTTGTTGTTGTATGCATATCAGTGTTTGTAATTTTTTCATTTGTTGCGTAACTTGCCCCACGTTGCTTGAAACGCCGGGTACTAAACAAAATAGTATGTTCGATGTTCTGTAAATTGCAGTTCACGACGATTTCTTCAACTTTTTCCGAAACTTCTTCTCGGCTACTGCCGTGTACCATTGTAAACAGGTTGTAAGGCCATTCGGGTAAGCGGCGAGGGCGACGATAACTGAGTGTCACGCAGGCATACTTGCCGATACAGGTACCCAGTTCTTCAACGTCGTTGTCCGGCACGTTCCACACCACCATTCCGTTTGCGGTATAACCGAGTTCTTTGTGGCGTACCACAACACCATAGCGTTTGATGGCGCCATTATCGATTAATTGTTGTAATCGTGAAATGACTTCCTGTTCTGTGCTGCCCAGATTATTAGCAATTTCGGCATAGGGTCGAGCTGTAATGGGCAGGCCATGTTCAACTGCTTTGATTAGTGCTCGATCATCGGCAGATATGTTCACAACGCGTTTGTTTAATTCCGTTTCCTTCATTTCAATTTACCTGTTTGAGCGGACTCACTGTTGTTGCTTTGTGTCAATTTAAAACCCAGGTCGATAAAGTAATCATCCAGCATGGGGAGTGACATCAACGGATATTCTGTATGTTGTTCAATTTCATAGAGAACAATATCAAGATGTTCTTCGCTGGAAGCAGTAACTACAAACCAGAGATTGTATTCGTGGTCGCGTTCGTAGTTATGGTTGACCTCAGGAAACGCGCTGATAATGCGTGCCACGCATTCCAGGTCAGTATCGGCAACCGACATGGCTGCCAGTGTACTGACACCAATTTTATTAGGTCGAAACACCGGGCCTACTCGGCTAATGACGCCACGATTTTGCAATGATTTAATTGCCTGCAAAACTTCGTCTTCACTGACATTCAACTGCTTTGCCATATCTGCAAACGGTGTTGCGGATAATGACATGTCGCGTTGAAAGTCATTCAACAAATGTTGTTCCAGTGAAGAATAATTGTTTATAGAATTAGCCATAATAATAAGTCCATAAAAATAAATGTCATAAACCTGTGCGGTGCGCGCGCGAGGTCAGGAAGATGCCACTGGGTTTTTTAGCTTCAAAGGTAATGACCTGATTGAATGTGCTGGTATCAAATACGGCAAGTCGATCTTCATCGCGCACAGAAGCCCAGACTTCTTCACCGCGTGGTTCAAATTCCATGTGAAGCACACCTTTGCCGGGTGTTAGTGTTTTGATGATACTAAGTGACTGGGTATCGATAACCTGTAGTGTGTCGTTATCAGGTAGCGCGAAATTAACCCATATGTTGCGGCCATCTGGGCGCGCCATAACGAATACCGGTTGCCCATGTACCTTAATTCGACCAGCTTCAGTCCAGTTTTGTGTGTCGATAACCAGTACTTCATGGCGCCCGACCGCGGGTACAAACGCATAGTTACCAGCTATGGCCCAGCCTTCAAGGTGAGGCATTTTGTATACCGGTAGTTTTTGTTCGCCTTTGCCATAACCATTAAGAATGCGTTTAACACCGGCATCAAGATTCCATAAATCCAGTAATGCCATGCCGTCTTCACCAAACAAACCGGCGATATAATAACGACCATCAGGGGTAATTAGGGCATCATACGGTTGTTGGCCGATATCTTTAAATTTGGTGATTTCTGGTCTGTTTGAGTTTGATAAATCAGCAACCCAGATTTCACCGGCATCCCACAGGCTAAAAATAAATTTCTGTCCCGGGGCATCAACCAGTCCGATTACTTTTGAACGTTGAAGATTTTTCCCGTAAGTTGCCGGGATGTCAGCGACTAAAGCTAATGACTCGGTATCAAATATTTTTACGCCGCCTGGTGTGTAATTGGAAACTGCAACCAGACGACCATCCTGTGAGATGGCACCACCGATACTGTTACCTGATTGCAGTATACGTTTTACCAGCGTCTTATTAATAATATCAATTTTTGACAGGCCGCCATCACGACCGAAAATAAAAGCAAACTGTGCGTCACGTGAATACACCACAGAAGCATGAGATAAATCGCCAAGACCTTCAATTCTGCCCAGGCTGGAATTGGTTGAGGTTTCAATAATCTGTACACTGCTGGTTGCGCGTTCGATAACAATGCCCAGGTCACCGGTGCCTCGCGCCAGACTATTTTGTGTCAACAGAAAACTAACAAGAAGAAACAGAATTCGAATCATTTAGCTTTGCCCCTGGATTGATTATCGTGGGCCAATTCTGTTTGTGTGACCAGCCCTTTTTGTAACTGATGGGTTATCCAGATGGCTTCATCGTTAGTAAGCATGCTTTTCCACGGAGGCATAGCGGTGTTCTGTCGACCTTCCATAATGGTTGTTACCAGGTAACTTTTAGGTTTAGCGGCAAGTGTTTCCGGTAATAGTGCAGGGCCGAGTCCGCCTTTCAGGGTCATGCCATGACAGGAACCACAATCATGTTTGAGAAAATAAAGCAGCTCATCCTGTCGGGCAGCCGTTATTTCCGCAATGGCGACGTGCGTTACTAGCAGACTAATAACGAATAGCGCTTTTTTCATGCACTGATTTCTCATCAGCGTTTTCCTCAAGTTCATGCTGGAACCAGTCAAGTTCATCCGCGAGTGAAACTACTTCGCCGATGATAATCATTACTGGCGCCTGCATATTGTTTTGCTGAATTGCATCATTAAGTTGAGCTAGCGTTGTAATTACACGTTGCTGTAACTTCGTTGTTCCGTTTTGAATTGCGGCGGCTGGTATTGAAGCCGGTAGTCCGGCATCGATTAATGAGCGCACAATAAACGGCAGGTTTGCCAGACCCATATAAATCACCAGTGTTGAATTCGCATCAGCGATGGACTGCCAGTTAAGATCTAAAGGTTCGTCATTATTAAAATGTCCAGTGATGAACTGTACTCTGCGGCTTATCGCGCGATGCGTTAGCGGGATACCACTGTAGGCGCTACAACCTGACGCCGAGGTTATGCCGGGTACAATTTCAAATGCTATATGGTGTTTTTTTAGTGCCAGTACTTCTTCGCCACCGCGGCCAAACATATAAGGATCACCACCTTTTAGACGTACGATGCGGCGGCCGGCTTTTGCCAGGTTAACAATAATCTCGTTAATCTGGTCTTGTGGGACACAATGTTTTCCAGGGGACTTAGCCACAGACATGCGACTGACGCCGGCTGGTATTAATTCGAGGATATCGGCGGATACCAGCCGATCATAAATAACAACATCTGCTGTTTTTAATAAACGCAATGCTTTAATGGTGAGTAGTTCAGCATCTCCAGGACCTGCTCCAACGAGTGAAACAAAACCGGTTTTACTCCCAGATTTATTCATATCTTCGTCATCCATACAATGATTATTATTAATGTGTTGTAAAAATAAAACGGCGAACAGGTCTGCAAGATAAACCTGATTCCTGTTCGCCGTTGATCGTTAGCTGGTGCTCCTAGTAGACATCATAGACAGTGTTGTGAACATTGAACTTGCCTGTGGGTGTTACCAGGCGTTTATCTTTGATGACTTTTTTCAGCTTGCGTGTTTTGTCGTCAACTACAACCAGTGCAGACTCTTCTGTTTTACCGTTCCATACAGAGAACCAGACTTCGTCGCCTGCCTTGTTGTACTCAGGTTGAACCACACGTTTAGGACCTTCGCCCACATCGGCCCATTCAGCAATGGGCAGAACCTTAAAGCCTTTATCAAGACTGTTGATGTCGAATACTGCAATTGACTGACTGATGCTTGCATCGGGATTGAGCGGTGCATCTACCCACAGATTTTTGGATTCAGGATGTGTTTTGATGAATAATGATCCACCACCCATGCCATGCAGAGTTTCAACCACTTTCCATGCCTGTTTCTTGTGTTTTTCAGGATCCGTTCCAATCAAGGTGACGTTGTCGTTACCGAGTGCACTGGTTGCCCATACAGGACCATATTTGGGATGAATGAAGTTGGCGCCACGTCCGGGATGAGGAATTTCAGTTGCATCAACCAGGGCTATAAGTTTGCGTTCCTTGGAGTCGATGACCGCAATTTTGTTGGACTTGTTAGCGGCCGTCATAAAGTAACGATGTGTGCTGTCCCAGCCGCCGTCGTGCAGAAAACGTGCTGCATTAATGGTGGTGACCGAAAGATTCTCGATATCTTTGTAATTAACCAGCAGTATTTTGCCGGTTTCTTTTACGTTGACGATAAACTCAGGATGTTGATGTGACGCCACAATGGCGGCAACGCGTGGCTCAGGATGAAATTCCTGGGTATCTACAGTCATGCCTCGGGTTGAAACAATCTGTTTTGGTTCAAGAGTAAAGCCATCCATAATCGTATACTGCGGTGGCCAGTAGGAACCGGCGATTGCGTACTTGTCTTCATAACCTTTGTACTTGGAGGTTTCAACAGATCGAGCTTCCAGGCCAACCTTTAGCGTTGCAACGTTGTCCGGTTTTTTCATCCACAGATCGATCAAATTAATTTTCGCATCACGACCGATAACGTACAGATAACGACCGGAAGACGACATGCGAGAAATGTGTACGGCGTAACCGGTATCTACAATATTAATGATGTCTTTTGTGTCGCCATCGATGATAGCAACCTGGCCAGCATCGCGCAGGGTCACAGAGAAGATATTACCGGTATTGTAATCGTTCATTTTCTTTTTAGGACGGTCTTTAACTGGAATTAGCACTTTCCAGCTGTCTTTCATTTCCTTCATGCCCCATTCCGGCGGGGTAGGCGGTTCATGTTGCAGATAGCGCGCCATCATCTCGATTTCTTTTTCAGTCAGGTCACCGGAGGTGCCCCAGTTCGGCATGCCTGCAGGAGAGCCATAAGTGATGAAAGCTTTTAACGCAACATCACCGCGTGCACGGGTGATATCAGTGGTTAAAGCTTTACCCGTGGCGCCTTTACGCAGGACACCGTGGCAACCGGCGCAACGCTCGAAGAAAATTTTCTTGCTATGGTCGAATTCGTCAGCCGTCATAGCTGGGCCTTCCGATGTAATCATGTTTTTTGCGCTTGCCGGGTCGATACCGCTGGGTGCGCCTTCATAAGCGGTTTCAGTGTCTGAACCGGCTTTGGCATAGACGATATTGCTAGCTATAGTTAATGCTGAAAATGTCAGCATAGTGCTAATGAGCTTACGAGTTTTCATTTCATTTTCTCCTCAGATCAAGTCGAGTTTTATGTTAAGCCACTAAAATTTATCGAAAGATTGGACAGACCCTAGACCCGTAGGAAAAGAACTGAATTGACATATGTCAAATGAACGTGTTTTTATAATAAATCGAGCTGCTAGTCATAGTTGATTGTTATAAATCAGTTTAATATCCAGTGATGTATCGCCAGAAATTTTTTGGTAATCCACTGTTACTGTTTGGCATGCTGGCTGCGCAAGGGTTACATATTGCGGCAATGTATACCCCGGTTTGAATTCAATATTGATGATTTCACCTGTGTCACTGAAATTATGGGCTCAGTTGTTGTTGATTGCGCTGATATTGATTGTGGTGGATGAACTGCATAAGTTGTGGCACAACAGAAAAACTAATCGTGCTTATTAATGATAAGTTAAGATGAGAGCTGATTCTACTAAACGGTAACCCAGGGTCTGGTTTATGTTGAAACGTACGGCAATTTTTATATTCATACTGCTACTGGTTATTGCAGGATTAGGTTTGATCAAGTATCTGCAAATACAGCAGGGCATGGCAATGATGGCTGCGGGCACACCACCGCCCACTACTGTTGAGGTAAGCCTGGCGCAACGTGTGCAGTGGCAGCCGCGGGTTTCTGCTGTGGGAACACTCACCGCCCGCGAAGGTATTGATGTCAGTAATGAAGTTGAAGGCATGGTAGAAAAAATTCATATTGTCTCCGGGCAGGAAGTAAACGCGGGCGATTTGCTGGTGTCGTTAAATGATGATGCTGAACAGGCTGACCTGGCCAGCTTTAGAGCGCAGGAAGATCTTGCTCGATCATTGTTTAAACGAAATAAGGATATGTGGAAGAAAAAAACCATTTCTGAAACAGACTTTGATAATGCGCGATCTAATCTGAAAGTGGCGCAGGCTAACGTGGTGCAGACGCAGGCTCGCATTGCCAAAAAAACTATTCGTGCACCATTCAGTGGGGTATTGGGAATAAAACATATCAGCACAGGTCAGTATGTACCACCCGGCAGCATGCTGATCAGTTTGCAAGATTACAGTTTGTTATATACCGATTTTGCGGTAGCGGAAAAATATTTCCCGAGTGTCAAAACCAGTCTAAAAGTTAAATTTCGTGTCAGTGCCTATGACGATCAAACATTTGTCGGCGTGGTTCAGGCGGTTGATGCCAAGGTCAATGAAGCCACACGTAATATCAGTGTGCGCGCACAGCTAGCGAATGAAGATGGTCTCTTACGACCTGGCATGTATGCCGATATTGATTTAATGCTGGATCAGGAGGCAGACATTATCGTGGTGCCTGCGACTGCAATTGTTTACAGTTCTTTTGGTAATGCTCTATTTGTGGTCGGGAAAAATGCGGAAGCTCAGTTGGTTGCGTCTCGCGTGCAGGTCGTTCTCGGTGAGCAGCGTGGTGATCTGGTGGCAGTACTGTCAGGTTTAAACGGTGGTGAACAGGTGGTACAGGCCGGTGTCAGTAAATTGCGTAATAACAGTCCGGTTGCTATTACTGAACAGGTGCGATTAAAAGGCAACGAATAATGAGGTTCACTGATTTTTTTATTCGGCGCCCGGTTTTTGCCATCGTACTCAGTTTGTTGTTACTGGTGTTTGGTTTACGTGCGCTGAATGATTTGCAGGTACGCCAGTACCCGGAAATGGAAATTGGTCAGTTAACCATTACCACGGTTTATCCCGGCGCAGATGCTGAGCTGGTGCAGGGGTTTGTGACTACGCCAATACAGGAAACCATTACCAGTGTTGAAGGCATTGATTATATCAAGGCCAGTTCGCGTGCCGGTGTTTCCATGATCGAAGTCTTTCTTGAGCTGGGTTACGATGTCAATATCGCCATGGCGGAAATGCTCAGTAAGATCAATGAAGTGCAGGGACGTTTACCGCAGGATATCAGTGACCCGGTGATTGCCAAGGCCAGTGCCGGTAACGATGCCATTATGTATATTGCGTATCAAAGCATGAACATGAACGAAACGCAGATTACAGACTACCTGCGCCGTGTAGTGCAGCCTAAAATGGCAGAAGTGCCGGGTTTGTCACGGGCGGCGTTGTTTGGTGGCAAAGAATATGCAATGCGCATTTTTCTTGATCCGGTGAAGATGCGCGCTTTTAATATCGACGCTGCCCAGGTGAATGATGTTTTGCTGGCCAATAACTTTCAATCTGCCGCTGGCGAATTACGTAATAGTTATACCGTAACATCCATTCGCGCCAGTACTTCGTTACAGGATGAAGAATCTTTCGCCGCGATAACCGTTATTAGTGATGGTCAGCGTGTGGTTCGCCTGGGTGACATTGCACGTATTGAACTTGCGGCCAATACCGAACGCCAGATCGTGAGTTATCAAAGTAATCCCGCCGTGTATTTAGGCATTCAGACGATCCCTAGTGCCAATCCACTCGATGTTGCTGACGGCATTAAAAAACTGCTGCCCGAAATAGCTGAAGATTTACCTACCGGTTTAAATCAGTACCTGGCCTATGACACCACCATGTTTATTGAGGAGTCGATTGATGAAGTATTGAAAACCTTATTCGAAGCGACGCTTATCGTGGTGATTGTGGTGTTCCTGTTTTTAGGTTCGTTTCGCTCGGTGCTCATCCCTATTGTTACCATCCCGTTATCACTCATTGGTGTTGCGCTGTTTATGCTGATGATGGGATATACCATTAACCTGCTCACCTTGCTCGCCATGGTGATGGCGATATCACTGGTGGTGGATGATGCCATTGTGGTGGTAGAATTG
>CAVYHW010000065.1:0-7557 GCA_963768215.1 uncultured Gammaproteobacteria bacterium | reverse complement strand
ACCAGAGTTACTGGAGGCCGCTGGCGCTAAAAATGCCCGGACTATAATAGTCACGCTGAATGATCCGGAAGCCACTGAGCAGGTGGTTACATCACTACGAAAAACACATCCTGAAGTCGAAATTTACGTGCGCGGCCATAGCCTGGAGCAGTGCCACACATTAAAAAAACTGGGCGCCACTGGCGCCGTATCTGAAAACGTTGAAGCGAGTTTGGAACTGGCGAGTATAGCGTTGGTAAATGCTGGACTTGATAAGGACAAACGCGAAGCCATTATCGAAAACTTCCGGCAAACCTATTATGCACAGATTGATAATTGACCCAGATTAAATTGATCCTGGCTATATCGATCAAAGCTGATGCCATCATTTATGATGACATAGCTGCCGCACGTTTTTCCAATGCTGCTATTCGGGCCTCTAACGGCGGGTGTGAAGACCATAAGTGAGTAAGGCCAACTTTTGCTTTTTCACCAATACCAAAAGCGGCTAACTGCTCAGGCAGCGGCTCGGGTTCTCTTTGCGCCAGGCGTTTGAGTGCATTGATCATATTCCGGTGGCCCGCTAAATCAGCGCCGCCGGTATCGGCTGTATATTCGCGTATTCTTGAAAAATACATCACAACCATACTGGCCAGAATTGACAGGATAACCTGTGCAAACATGGACGTTATAAAATAGCCAATACCATAACCACGTTCATTTTTTAAAATAACACGGTCGACTATATGACCAATGACGCGTGAAAAGAACACGACAAAAGTGTTAACCACACCCTGGATAAGTGTCAGTGTTACCATATCGCCATTGGCAACATGGCTCATTTCATGGCCTATCACCGCTTCAATTTCACCCTGCGCCATGTTGTTTAACAGGCCCTGAGAGACGGCGACTAAGGCATTATTTTTGCTGGCGCCGGTAGCAAACGCATTCATTTCAGGGGACGGAAAAATCGCCACTTCCGGGCATTTTTACACCAACGATTCTGGCCTGTTTTTCTACTGTGTTGATTAACCATCTTTCAGTATTCGTTGCTGGGTTTGTAATAACAACAGCACCCGTCATACGTTTTGCCATCCATTTGGACATTGCCAGTGAGATAAACGCACCGCCAAAACCGATAACACCTGAAAATATAACCAGCGCCTGTACATTCAAGTCGGAACCATTTTGTTCTAATAAGCTATCAACACCCAGTATGCGTAGCGTAATGCTTAACACAAACATAATGGCAATGTTGGTTACTAAAAATAAGAAAATTCGTTTCATCTGTCTTCCTGTTTAAAAATGAATGCTTATTAGATATAGGCATTATCTTATAGTTTCAAGTCTGTATAAGCTTACGGCAACTCTGATTAATTCTCATAAAGTTCTGCGGGCTTTCAAGCGTACCCAAAATAATCATATTTTGGCAAGACATGTTTCGCAATGAATGCCCATAAAAGTTAATCATGGGCCTTCATAAGAAGCATAACGCAGAAGATGTACGCTTGAAAACCCGCCCCATGGGGCTTTGCCCAATAACCTGACTCTGCGTTATTGCTTTTCACCATACAATAAGTATGCTTTCAAACCAATGCCTTGATTCAGGTTATTGGGCAACGCCAGAATTTATGATAATTAATCAGAGTTGCCGTATAATTTTCTTCGAGTAACAGGCTGTAGGTCCCATAAATTCGCACAGCAAGGGCCAAATGGACACGGAATCTGTTGATGTTCGAATGAATTCGAACATCAACATCAAAACCTCATCAGCTTGCTGCCGGGTTGACTGTTTTAGCTGAGTATCTGACGTATCCGTTATAGCGCTGTTTTTATGGTATCAGTGATTAACTGAATTTTATCTTCAGTCAGTTCTGGATAGACCGGCAGCGAGAAACAATTTTGTACAACGTATTCTGTTACCGGCAACACCATGTTTTTGCAGTCGTCGCGCAAATACTTCCTGCTTATGTAATGGAATTGGATAGTAGATGGCACATGAAATACCAGCATCACGCAGCGTCTGCATGATTTTGTCGCGTCTGTGGATGCATGCAGGTGTATTGATGATAAACATGATAACCGACACCATCTTCATACGGTGTCTGCACATCGGTATCGGCCAGCATGGCTTTATAGGTTTGGTCTACACGTCGGCGATTAGCATTGTAATCATCGATACGTTTTAATTTGGCGCGAAGAATAACGGCCTGAAGTTCATCCAGTCGGCTGTTATAACCAATTACCGTATGATGGTATTGTTTGGTCGAGCCATGGTTGCGTAAAACTTTTATGTCTTCAGCCATCTTGTCTGAGTTAGTGGAGATAAGTCCGCCATCGCCGTAACAGCCGAGATTTTTGCTGGGGAAAAAAGCTGAATGCGCCGGCATCACCAAAACTGCCGGTTTGCTGGCCATTGATGTGTGCGCCAAACGACTGTGCGCAGTCTTCAATGATTTTCAGGTCGTTGCTGTCGCATAATGTTTTTAATGCAGGCATATCCACCGGTTGGCCAAACAAATGTACCGGGATAACCGCACGGGTTTTATCGTGTAATCGCGGTCTGTACCTGCGCCAGGTCTATATTGAAGGTGTCTTTATCAATATCAACAAACACTGGTGTGGCACCGACATAGGCGATGGCTTCTGCAGTGGCGATAAAAGTGAATGGCGTGGTGATAACTTCATCGCCTTTACCAATACCCGCAGCAAGCAATGCCAGGTGTAGAGCATCCGTACCCGAGGCAACACCTATGGCATGTTTAACGCCAAGATATTCGGCGGCTTCTTTTTCAAATGCCTGCACATTTGGGCCAAGAATAAATTGTGTTGCTTCTAATGCGGCTAACAGATTGTCATTAATTTCATCTTTGATCTCGGCATACTGCTGTTTCAGATCAACCATTGGGATATTCATGTATAGACCTTACTTATTTAGTAGACTCGCTTAATAGATTGGAAATTTCGATGGCTGTTGCAAGTGCTCTACGACCGTCTTCACCACTCACCATAACGGGTTTGTTATTTTCGATGCTGTCGAGAAAGGCAATGATTTCGGCTTTAAGTGCATCATTATTTTCATAGATGCTTTCCTTGGTCTTCAATTTCAGGAATGCCGGGGAACATTTCTTTCTCACCCTTGCTGTAGATATTCATCACACGATTATGAAAATCAATGGTGATGCAGGAGTCTGGCTGGAACAGACGCATTTTACGTTCAGTTTTCATACTGGCGCGGCTGGCCGTGACATTTGCCACAGCACCATTTTCAAACTCAATGCGCACATTGGCAATATCAGTGGAATGTTGTCAGTACCGGTGTGCCAGAGGCCGCGATGGATTTAACTTCTGAATCGTACGATATTCAGAATGATATCGATATCATGAATCATTAAATCCAGAACCACATTCACATCGGTTGCGCGCGGATTAAAAGGCGCCAGGCGATGTGACTCGATAAACAGCGGTTGAACTTTATTTAGTGTCTAAATCCAGAATGGCGGCATTAAATCGCTCAAGAAAACCAACCTGGATGAGTTTGTTATTGGCTTTAGCCAGATCGATTAGTTCATCTGCTTCTTCCAGAGTGACGGTAATGGGTTTTTCAATAAGCACATGGCTGCCGTGCTGCAAAAAATCTTTGGCGATCTGGTAATGCAGAGTAGTGGGAGCAGCAATACTGACTGCATCGACTTTGCCAAGTAGTCGAGCTGTAATCGGTGAGTGCTTCTACACCCAGTTTTTCAGCAATGGTTCTGGATGTATTCGTTCATCTGCATCAACCACGGCGACCAGTTCGCTATTTGGTAGATCAGCGTATTTATCTGCGTGAAATTTTCCCAGGTAACCTACGCCGATAACGGCCGTTTTAATCTTGCTCATTATTTATTGTTATGTTTTTAATCAGGCGATCATTTTAACAACTAATTGGATAAAAAACATAAAATGCGTAATCGAGATTTGCCGTTATCTGTCAGGGACGGTATTCATTAGTGAGCTGATTAATATTACTGGCTTCTGTGGATGCATGTTATTCTTTCTTATAATATAAACAGGTGACTTTAAATAGAAAAAGGTAATCATTATGCAGCCCATCATTACAGTTGAATTTTCGGCAAAGGCCGGAGAACAGGAGTTTAAAGAAGAAAGCGTATCTTTCCATAATCCGGAAGAGCTGTTTGCATTTGTTGCTCCCGGGGGAGGTTGCGATACTATTCCCGATGAAGTTGATGAAATCCAGATGGTCTTTCTTCAACCGGCGCATGCAAACACACAGAACCCGATTGCAGACAAACGTGTGACTCTGGAACTTGGTATGGTGTTTTTAACCGGTCCATTAGCAGAGATTGTGCAAACTTCAGAACAGCTTATCGATAAGGCGGGGCGGGGTGAACTCTCTGAATCATTCCTTAAGGTGATAAACTTCTAAACAACAAAAATGGCCGTTTCACGCACCCGTTTTGTCGTTGAAAACCCGTGGCGGTTCGTCAAGCGGGTGCTGGTCGGTTTTAGTGCTAACCAGGGCCTTCTGCTTTCAGGCGCCGTTGCCTATTACACGTTGCTGACCATCGTGCCGATGTTTGCCCTTATCATCGTGGTGCTTTCACAAATTCAGGAAACACAGCCATTACTCGATACATTGCGCGAATACCTGAGGTTAATCGTGCCAAACCAGGCTGATGCACTGAGCGGTCAAATCACTGCCTTTATGGAAAACTGGAAAACTGTAGGTTTAACGGGGATCCTTCTTCTGCTTTTTTTCAGTTCATTTGCCTTTACTTCGCTGGAAAAAGCCATGTCGGTCATTTTTTTTCACCGTGTCGCGATCCAGCGCCGACATTTTCTGGTCTCAGCAATCATTCCCTATTGTTATATCCTGTTACTGGCTGCTGGCATGTTACTGGTCAGCGCTGTCAGTGGCAGCCTGCATTCACTTGATTCCAGCTCGGTAACGATGATGGGGCAGCACTGGTCACTCAGTGGTGTAGAAACACTGCTAATTTATCTGCTGGGCATATTAGGTGAGGTCCTGTTACTGACATCGATCTACCTGGTCATGCCAGTTGGCCGGCTGTCAATACGACACGCCTTCATCGGTGGCGTCACGGCGGCCCTGCTGTGGGAAATGACGCGACATTTTCTTGTATGGTATTTCTCAACCCTGTCGCTGGTGAATGTAGTCTACGGCACCTTTGCTACTGTTATTATCATACTGCTCAGCCTGGAGGCCGCTGCAATTATCCTGCTGTTTGGCGCCCAGGTAATTGCAGAGTATGAACGCATTGGCAGTACATCAACTACAACGCATGGTTTGCAAACTTAAGGCAAACTTAAGGCAAGCTTCAGGTAGGTTCGAAAAAATTGTTTGGAACACATTCACGTAAGCCTCAACGAGGTGAGGCAAAAGGACATGCCGAATAATTTATTCGGACAAATGGTTCGGTGATATGCTCCAACCTTTTTTGTCCAAATGAATTTGAACCTACGAAAGTAAATAGCGATTTAGTGTTGCTCTAAACAGGTCATAACGTTCACTCAGGCCAGGCGTGTCTGCCGGTTCAAACACCTCGAGTTCAATATCTGACCAGCCATCTGGTTTACCTGCTGCGAGCCAGGCAACACCCCGGGCAGTTGCCTCGGCCAGGTCCATGCGCTCTACCTGTAAACCAGAGCGATCAGCAAGGCGTTGGCATAAACCATCGAGTTGAGACAGGCCGCCACTGACGCGCAAACGGGAAAGCGGCTGCTCTGACTGCATTATCTCCAGGTTAATACATACCATAAATACGATGCTTTCAATGATGGCGACTGCCTGCATTGCCAGGTCTGTTGTCTCTGGATCTGCTGCCTCCAGCTTCGTTGTAGACAGGTCCTGTTCCGATTTGTTTAGTAAACCATCAGTAACGATAAATATTTCTTCTATATCACTTCGCCACCAGGGTGATCCAAGCCCACCGATAGTGTTAATAAATACAGGAGGATGTTCGATGTTATTCAACCATTCAGGTAACTGTTTCCATAAATCACTCGCATGATGTTTTTTTTCCAGCCACGTCAGTGCACTGGCGGCGCCATTGATGGTAGCTTCGCGGACATACTGCACCGTGTTGTGATCAGAACAGGCAATGCCACTGAGCTGTTTTTCGCTTGTGCTGTAGTGAGATAATAAATGCAATATAAATGCACCCGTTCCAAAATTAACTATAGCGGTTTCAGGTTCTAACAATCCAGATGCAAAAATTGCTGCATTCTGATCACCGTTGATGGCACATACTGGAATGTCTGTAGCTGCCAGTTTTCCGTGTGGTTTTTCAGGACCTTTCAATACAGGCACACAGTCAGGCAATTGTTTGATCGGTATATTAAATAGCTTCGTGAGCCGCTTTGACCAGTCCATCTCTGCCAGGCCAAACAGTTGTGTACGCTGGGCATTACTGTGATCAACTATATAGGGGAAATCTTCGAGTAGATGAAACAGCAGGTAACTGATTAGTGGTGACACTCGGGGGCCGTGCTTCGTTAACACCTTGCTGTTTGCATGTTCCAGCAGGTAATGCAGTTTACTGGCGCCATAGTGTGCCGACAAAGGCAAACCGGAAAGCTGCTGGATCTCGGCTTCATATTTTTTTAAATTCACCAGTTGTTGTTTGCCACGTGTATCCTGCCAGCTCAGTACCGGGCTGATGGCAGTGCCATCATTTAACCAGGCAACAACAGACGAGCGTTGTGAGGCAATACCGCATGCTGCGATTGTATCTGCTGCGTTTACCTCACGCAGCAGTTTTGCAATCACCTGTTTGACCGAGCTTACAATTTCATTTGCGTCCTGCTCGATATGACTGTTGCTGATTCGCCTGAGTTTTACTTTTTTAGCATACTCGTAAGCAAGCTCACCTGTTGCATCAAACAGACAGGCGCGACTGGCATGGGTGCCCTGATCAATGGCAAGATAATATTTCAAATTTCGCATTTCAAATAATTGCTCAAACAAATAGGCTCAAATAATTAGGCTCAAACAATTAGGTTTTTTAAGCGTAACGCTTCGATGACATTAAAACCAGTGTTTGATTTGCAACAGTTTGTTTATTTTTCAACTTATTTCAGGGTTTGTATCGGTACTTCGGTGATATATACATTACTTTTTATGAAATAGATGTCATAAATATTTACATTAGTATCAGTATTCGAAAAACCTTTGAAACGCCTGTATGACTGCGTTTCAAAGGTTTCTAAGGAAGTTTAATATATAATGAATTGCTAATATAAAGTGGAAAAGTGTCCACACAATTTACAGTTATAGATTTGCTTTGATATAAATATACGAAAAATCAATGTATTACAGGCATGGCATGTGATATGCATCCTAAAAGATAAATAATTTTTACATTTATCAAGGGAGAATAATCATGATCTTAGATACAATGACATATTCGATAATGACAGTGGTAGCGATATTATCTTTTATTGTTATTCTATTGGCCAGGTCGTCTAAACCATCAAGATAGAAGCGTCATTAGCACGAAACAAATAATGTAGTCTAATGGCTACATAATAACCCTCATCATCGGCAAATGGTAA
>CAVYHW010000064.1:0-61815 GCA_963768215.1 uncultured Gammaproteobacteria bacterium | reverse complement strand
TGTTGTGTTAGCCTTTGACTCAGTTACGTATTGCTCTCATCCCTGGGGAATTCCTTTTTTAGCCAGCCTGCGATCTGTTGCGGTGACCAGTTTAACTTGAGCTTTGTCGCTACGATTTCACTCAATCTTCGATTACAGGCGAGTTTACAAAGTTTTGGCCGACAAGCTCGATCCCACGCCGCTTGATCAGCTTGCGTCGCCCTATAGCAATCATAACCACCATTGCGTTTAATTTCACGACTTATGGTTGAAGGGGATCGTTTTAGTTTTGCTGCAATCGAGCGAATAGATAAATTGGCAACTGTCCCTCTTGAGATCTCTTCACGTTCAGATTGCGTAAGCGCTAACCTGGATCGTTTACGTGGGACCGGGCGAATACCGCCCGTAGGCTCTAACATGTTAAAAATAGAAGATGAAGGCCTGTCAAATAATCGGCCAATTGAGCTCATCGACTCGCCACGCTGCCAGCGGTCCCATATGTCTGCTCGCTGCTTAGCTGTATAGTTTATTCGGGTTCTGTATACCATATCCAACACTCCTTCTTTTTATCTTAAGATTAAAGTGTTGCATCGATCAGTTGAACCCACCGCACATAACGGACATTCATCTAATTACTGCGAATGGTCGATTTGCCGCATGAACGGACGTTGAATGATTTCGGCTGAACTTACGTTGTCGACCCATTATAGTTATTCGGTGAAATTAATAATTATCAACGAAGCATTCTCTTATATTTTAAGAAATTGACTTAAGTCATGAGCTTTCTCTGATAGTGTTGTTATCTTCATTTTATGATTAATTAAACATCTGCTGGTTAATATTCAAAATGATATAGGAATAGGCGTGCGCGTGAGAATATATCAAATATCATCTTTTTTAACTGCGCTTTCTTTTATCTTCATTACCTGTAGTGGTGATGGTTCAGTTCAACAAATTCTTCTCCCTCAACATAATTCTGGCACTGTAAGCGGGGACCTTGTGCAAGGTGTCGCCATTACACTAAGTGGAGCAACGTCTTAAACAATGACCACTGATGCATCGGGTGTTTAATATATGATCTCCATGAAACCACTTTGGAAACCCTTTCTTCATCGGTTAGTCACTGGTCGATGGCGACGCTTTCATATGCTGCGTACCGAACCCCGGTTCCCAGGAGGGCTACGACAGGCGGGACTCTATTTGCATGTGCCTTTTTGCAAAAACATCTGCCCTTACTGTCCCTATAATCGCCAGGTCTTTGATAAGGATGTATACAAAAAGTATGAACAAGCGGTGCACCAAGAGATCGATATCTACACTCCCTATCTTCGAGATATGCGGTTTATCTCGCTTTATATCGGTGGTGGTACACCAACAATTAATGTGGAAGGATTGATACGAATCCTGGAGCATTTGAAGAGTAACCTGGCACTTGAGTGCGATATTTGTATCGAGTTGCATCCGAGTAACATGAACCACCGCTGCCTGGAGGCACTGCAAAAGGTTGGTGTGAATATGCTCTCCATTGGAGTGGAATCCACATCTGACCCAATTCTCAAGGCAATTGGACGTAACCATGATCGTCGGATGGCTTTAAACTCTACTCGTAGAGCAGTAGAGGCTGGCTTTGCATCGGTCAATGTTGACCTGATGTTCGCTCTTCCAGGACAAACCCTTGAAGACTGGGCTAACGATTTACGCATTGTGACTGAACTGGGTGTGGATCAAATTAGTACCTATCCGCTCTTTTCGTTCCCATACTCAAGCCTGGGACAAACGCAACACATCGCCGAAGTAACCCGACCCGACAGTCGCACCGTGCGCAGATTATTGCAACTCACTGATAGTTACGCTAAAGAACAAGGTTACGAGCGTTGCGCTGTATGGAGCTGGATTAAACCGGATCGCAAAAAGTTCAGCTCTATTACACGCCACCACTATATTGGTTTTGGTCCCAGTGCCGCTTCCATGACTGGTACTGATTTCTATGTCAATACTTTCGATGTGGAAGCTTATGCTTCCACCTTGCCTGAACGTCGCCCCGTTGCCCTTTCAATGCCCATCGATCAACGTTTGGAAATGGCGTATTGGCTCTATTGGCGGGCTTATGAGTTGAAGATCATGGAGCATGACTTCCAACAGGTGTTCGGTGCAGACGTCTCCCTGGACTCGGTTTTCTTGCCTCTTTTTCGACCTTTTCAACTTGTCGGCATGATGCGCCGTATCAAGGGTGGTTATGAAATCACTCAGTCTGGCGCATACTGGATTCACCGTCTGCAAAATGAATACAGCCTCAGCTATATCAACCGTCTTTGGGGTGGTTGCTGTCAAAAAGCCTGGCCCGAAGAGGTGGTGTTGTAATGGTCGGAAAGGTTTTTAGCTGGATTGGTTATGGCTTACGCACCTTTGTGCTCAGGCAAAAGCTACCCTATTTGTTCGGTATAGAAGTAACCGATCAATGCAATCTCAACTGTTTTTATTGCGAAGGCAAAAACAAAGACCGCTACTACTTTAACTTTGAACAAGCACAACAGACATTACGAGATGCTTATAATCGGGGTCACCGGGCACTCTATTTTACAGGTGGAGAGCCAATGATTTGGGAAGATGGCGATAAGCATTTAGATGACCTGGTGTACTACGCTAGAGATTTAGGTTTTAACGAGATATTCATCTACACCAATGGCACTAAACCGTTAAATATCAATCAGTGCAAATATATAGTAACTATTGATGGCCCGAGAGAAGTGCACAACCGCATTCGCAGTGACAGCTATGACCTGATCATGGAAAACGTGAGTGCTGCAGCAACAAAAGCAATTTTTGCCTCCATTACCTTTACTAAAGCCAACATTCAATACTTGGAACCCTATGTAAAAGATATCACTGATACGGGATTGTTTCGTGGCATCTGCTTCAACCTACTCACTCACTGGCCGGAGATTGTGGCACGATACGGACTCTCCAGTGCAGAGCGAGTAAAATTGCTAGATGAAATCTGGACGTTAAAAGAGCAAGGCTATCCTATTATGCTCTCTGCCGCCGGCTACAAGGCAATACGCAACAATGACTGGAAGCGCCCTTTGCCCCAGATCGAACTGGCGCTTCTTCCCGATAAGATCTATACGTGTTGCCGAGATATTGGAAATAAAGAGATTTGTGACTACTGTGGTTATGTAAACTGCGCTGAGGTTTCACAAATGCTGGCCCTGAAACCGAGTGCTCTCTGGCAAGCGATAAGGATGGTGGGCATCCGGGAGACATGATGTTCAAAGTTCTCTTCTATACCTAAGGGAAAAAACTTCTACGTAAATTAGGTGAATAAAAGTGGACGAAGGAATTATAGATTTATACTGTGAACGACTTGGTGCAGGACTGTGGGCAGAGCCTATCAATGCTATCACCAACCTGTCGTTCCTAATTGCAGCCATTGCCACTTGGCGTCTAGCGCGACATCTTAATTCATCGTTCATTGGAATCTGGGTGCTCATTGCTCTAATGGTGGCCATTGGTTTAGGCAGCGGTCTTTTTCACACTGTTGCTACTAACTGGGCGCGGATACTTGATGTCCTTCCAATTCTGCTGTTCCAAGTGGCGTTTCTATGGCTCTATGGTCAACGGATTATCAAGTTACCAACCAGCTATTTGACTGGAGTCATAGTATTGTTTCTGGTTTTCGCATTTACTGCTAGGCAGTTCCCGCAAGTGCTTAACGGATCGCTAATATATGCGCCAGCTTTCATGCTACTGCTTGGATTAGGTTTCTATCATTACCGCTTTGCACAATACGAACGCACAATATTGTTGTGGGCGACAGGGGTGTTTTCATTATCACTTTTCTTTCGCGCTATTGATTTAGCCATTTGCACATACATCCCTATCGGTACGCATTATTTCTGGCATTTGTTACCCCATAGTTAGGACAGGTAGCCGATGAAAATAAGGAGTTATTTTCTGTTTTATAATTACTAAAAATAGAGGTAACAGACCATGAGTAGAAAACGTAGAAACCATTCACCAGACTTTAAAGCCAAGGTAGCCCTGGCGAGTATTAAAGGGGATGAAACATTAAGTGAATTAGCACAACGATTCGGTATCAATGCTAATTTAATCGTCAAGTGGAAGAAACAATTGCTGGAACAATCATCGGAAGTATTCACCTCCGGTAAAGGCTTAGCGCCGGATCGAGAGTCAGAGCTCAAAGACCTTCAGGCCAAGATTGGTGAGCTGACGATGGTGAATGATTTTTTATCCAAAGCGCTCGGTCGCTAAGCAGACACGAGCGCAAGAACATGATTAATCGAAACCATTCACTGTCGCTGGTCAAGCAATGCCAAACATTGGCTATTGCGCGTTCTGGCATCTACTACCAACCCAAACCTGAGAGCGATGCGAATCTAAAGCTGATGCGTCTGATTGACGAGATTCACCTGAAACGACCGTTTCTTGGTATTCGACGTATCAAAGATGCACTGCATGATATGGGGTATACTGTTAACCGCAAACACGTTCAGCGCTTGATGCGTAAAATGGGCATTCAGGCTATCTATCCCAAGCCGAACCTGAGCAAACGAAACATGCAACACAAGGTGTATCCGTATTTACTCAGAGGTCTTGAGATCAATCGAGTGAATCAGGTGTGGGCGACGGATGTCACGTATATCCCGATGGACAAAGGCTTTGTCTACCTGACGGTGATTATGGATTGGTACAGCCGAAGAATTTTGTCCTGGCGCCTGTCAAACAGCCTTGACAGTAGCTTCTGTGTGGATGCACTTGAAGAAGCGCTGTATCGCTATGGTAAGCCGGAGATTTTCAACAGCGACCAGGGATCGCAATACACCAGTGACGCGTTCACCGATGTGCTCAAAGCGAATGAAATCCGCATTAGTATGGATGGCAAGGGCGCGTGGCGGGATAATGTATTCGTTGAGAGATTGTGGCGCAGCGTGAAGTATGAAGAAGTCTATCTGAATGCGTATGAGTCAATACAGCATGCGAAGACACGGCTCAAGAACTGGATTGAATTTTACAATCGAGAACGCAAACACCAAACGCTTAAAACGACACCAAATCAGATGTATGGTATCGTTGAAGACTTGAAATTAGCAGCGTAATTTAGGTGAAAATAACTCCTAAGCGCAATGGTTTGCTGGTGTATCTAGTAGCCCGTTCTTTGTTAGTAAGCCTATCGATTACTAATAAGATTAGAGACTAATATTCAAATCAGATTATTGAGTGTTTTGAAATGAAAATCGCAAAACATCTGGGGGTCCGCTTTCAGTACATTTTGCCCACCCGTTAAATTATGCTGACAGTACGAAAAGGGTCGCCTTTTCCCTGTCAACTCATATAAACGAACTAGTAGATACAGCCATAAAACTGACTGTCATTAAATAATACAAAAACAAACGGCAGCCATAAAGACTGCCGCTTATTTTTATTCCTTATTCTATTAAATTAACTATTGACTGATTGGCATCACTTTAATTTAGAATGTTACTTCAGCAAGTAGATAACCAAGTAAGAATGTACATAGCAAAAATACCCACGAAGCCGCAACTGTAATTCTTTCTAGCAGATTGTCTTTTAAATATTTCATTGTTACTACCTCCTAAATTTGTGATGGTTAATACACAAATTGCATAACGCATGCCAGAAAAATAATCGTATTACTATCCAATAAATAAAGATGCGTTTATAAACCGTATGGGTCCATAAAAGCTATAAGTATGGGTCTTTCTTTGGGTTTTAACGATTGATTGTTATTGTTGATTTAAGAGGTAACTGTTTATGTGTATTTAATGGAATGTTTGCAATAGTGTTAGATTTTGGACATAAGCTGTTACTAGTATGTCATTAACTTTTATATCAGGATTCTTTACAGATGTGCGACAGTCCGGTGTGGGTGGTTTTATACCTTCAGATATATTTTCCGTGAGTCCGTTATCTGTCACACCACTATAACTGATCATTGTGCTGTTTTGTAAAGATATCCGACGGCTTTACACATAATGTGCAGATATAATTAATTATCTACCAATTTAATTTGCCAGTTAATATTATTTAATTATAATACTTGACTGTTTTACTGGGTATTAGTAGAATTAACCTACTATTTTAGTCAGGAATTCAGAGGTTTTTACATGCGTTTATCAACAAAAGGTCGTTATAGTGTGACAGCCATGCTGGATCTTGCTATTCACGATAAGGCGGGTCCTGTTACGTTGGCGGATATTTCACAATGTCAGGGTATCTCTTTATCTTATCTTGAGCAGTTATTTTCCAAATTACGAAAGAGCGGCCTGGTTAAAGGGGTGCGTGGTCCAGGTGGCGGTTATCGGCTGGCGCGACCTGCATCAGAAATCAGTATTGCTGAAATTATATGTTCAGTTGACGAGAACGTGGATGTAACCAATTGTAAAGGCAAAGCAAATTGTCTTGATGGTGATAAATGTCTAACACATGATTTGTGGGTGGATTTAAGTGACAGATTACGTAATTTCTTATCTGGTATCACATTGGCGCAATTTGTAGAACGCCCAGGAATACCCGAATTGTCAATGCAGCGTGATAAAATGATAGGTCGATTTATACTGGCTAAAAAGCAGGCTGATGCCATTAATAAGGGAGTATTTAATGCCGATGGACTGACTGGCAAAAGCCTCAATAGTAACAACCCGGATAACAAAGAGTTGGTGAGGTGATATATGGCATACGGTGAAAAAGTTCTGGATCACTACGAGAATCCAAGAAATGTAGGTAGTTTTGAAAATACTGATAATGTTGGTACAGGTATGGTTGGTGCGCCTGCCTGTGGCGACGTGATGAAGCTGCAAATTAAGGTCAATGATAAAGGTGTTATTGAAGACGCTGTTTTTAAAACTTATGGTTGTGGTAGCGCGATTGCTTCAAGTTCACTTTTGACCGAGTGGGTAAAAGGTAAAACTCTGGAAGAAGCAAAAGCAATCAAGAATACAGATATAGCTGAAGAGCTGGCATTGCCACCTGTCAAAATCCATTGTTCAGTGCTGGCGGAAGATGCGGTTAAAGCGGCGATAAATGATTATAAAAAGAAACATGACTAAGTAGCTTATACTTTTCTTGATTATGTAAAAAAGTCCGTTTTCTCGGGCTTTTTTGTGCAAAATAGTCGTGTCGCTGGTCTGTAGTCGCTTGTCATTTGTCTAAAGATTAATGACAAACGACTAACGACGAAAGACAATTCGGTTATAATACTCGCCTTTATTATTAATTGAGGAATCCCTGTGCTTGAGTCATATCGCGAACACGTAGCTGAACGTGAAGCAGAAGGTTTACCGCCATTAGCACTTGATGCTAATCAGGTGGCTGATCTGGTTGAATTGATTAAAAATCCACCTGCGGGTGAAGAAAGTTTTTTAATGGATCTGCTGGTGCACCGGGTACCACCCGGCGTTGATCAGGCCGCTTATGTGAAAGCGGCATTCTTAGCTGACGTGGCAAAGGGTAATGCTCAGTGTGATTTGATTGATGCTGTTCACGCCACACAAATCCTGGGTACTATGTTAGGTGGTTATAACATTCAGCCATTGATTGATTTGCTTGATAATGGAACTACTGCCGATGCCGCCGCAACTGCTTTATCTCATACCTTGCTCATTTATGATGCCTTTCACGATGTCGCTGAAAAGTCTAAAAATAATGAAACGGCTGCCCGTGTTGTACGTTCATGGGCAGATGCTGAATGGTTTACTTCAAAACCGGAATTAGCAGAAGAAATCACAGTTACTGTTTATAAAGTCCCTGGTGAAACCAATACAGATGATCTATCACCTGCCACAGAAGCCTGGAGTCGTCCTGATATTCCATTACATGCTAAATCCATGTTGATTAGTAAAATGGCCACAGAAAGTGGAAAAGGGCCTTTGCAAACTATAAGCAGTTTAAAGGATAAAGGTTTTCCTATTGCCTATGTTGGTGACGTGGTTGGTACCGGTTCGTCTCGTAAGTCTGCGATTAACTCTGTATTGTGGCACATGGGAAATGATATTCCGTATGTACCAAATAAGCGCGAAGGTGGCGTTGTTTTAGGTGGCAAGATTGCACCGATATTTTTTAATACCGCAGAAGATTCCGGCGCCTTGCCGATTGAATGTGATGTTTCCTCAATGGAAACCGGTGATGTGATTCGCATCCGTCCACTAGATGGTGTAATTCTTAATGAGGCCGGTGATGAAATATGCAAGTTTGATTTAAGCCCGGATACCATGGCGGATGAAGTTCGCGCCAATGGCCGTATTCCACTTATCATTGGTCGTGGTTTGACTGATCGTGCACGTAGCTTTTTAAATGAGGGACCTTCTGATGTGTTCCTGCAACCAGTAGCAGGGAGTAGACACCGGCAAGGGTTACACACTGGCGCAAAAAATTGTGGGTCGCGCCTGTGGTGTTGAAGGTATTCGTCCGGGTACTTACTGTGAGCCAAAAATGACAACCGTCGGTTCACAGGACACCACCGGTGCCATGACTCGTGATGAATTAAAAGAACTGGCCTGTCTAGGTTTTTCTGCTGATCTGGTGATGCAAAGTTTCTGTCATACCGCGGCTTATCCAAAACCGGTTGATATTAAGCTGCAACATGATTTACCCGATTTTATGCAGACCCGTGCAGGTGTGTCATTGCGTCCTGGTGATGGCATTATTCACTCCTGGTTAAATCGTATGATTTTGCCGGATACCGTTGGTACCGGTGGTGATTCACATACTCGTTTCCCGATGGGTATCAGTTTTCCTGCAGGTTCCGGCCTGGTTGCATTTGCTGCTGCACTGGGTGTGATGCCACTGGATATGCCAGAATCAGTACTGGTGCGTTTCAAAGGTGAAATGCAGCCGGGTATTACATTGCGTGATCTGGTCAATGCAATTCCTTATGTCGCCATTCAGAAAGGTCTGCTGACCGTTGAGAAAAAAGGCAAGAAAAATGTTTTCAATGGTCGCGTACTGGAAATTGAAGGTCTGCCGGATTTAAAAGTTGAGCAGGCGTTTGAATTATCTGATGCCTCAGCAGAGCGTTCTGCTAATGGTTGTTCCGTGCATCTTGCTAAAGAACCGATTATCGAATATCTCAATTCAAACATTACTTTATTGAAATGGATGATATCAAATGGCTACGAGGACAAACGTACACTGGAACGTCGTATTCTTGCCATGGAAGCCTGGCTGAAAAATCCGGAGTTATTATCACCGGATGCAGATGCAGAATATGCTGAAATAATTGAAATTGACCTGAATGAAATAAAGGAACCGATACTGGCCTGTCCCAATGATCCTGATGACGTTAAAACACTGTCCGAAGTAGCCGGCGTGAAGATTGATGAAGTGTTTATCGGTTCATGCATGACTAATATTGGTCATTATCGTGCAGCGGGTAAAGTGCTGGAAAAAGTGAGCAGTCTGCCAACTCGTATGTGGATTGTGCCACCAACAAAAATGGATGAACATCAGCTAATGGAAGAGGGGCTTTACAATATTTTTGGTCGCGCGGGAGCACGAACAGAAATACCGGGCTGTTCACTTTGTATGGGCAATCAGGCGCGTGTTGCAGATAATGCCACAGTGGTTTCCACGTCGACGCGTAATTTCCCCAACCGTTTAGGTAATGGTGCCAATGTGTATCTGGCTTCAGCTGAATTAAGTGCGGTTGCTGCCACCATAGGTCGACTTCCTACAGTAGCAGAATATCTTGAAGCTGTTAAAGATATTGAACCGATGTCAGCTGATATTTATCGTTACCTGAATTTCCATCTTTTGCCTGAATATCAGCAGGTTGCCGATGAAGTAAAAGTCAGCTTTTCTTAATCAGGGATTGGCTTATAACTTACCGATATGTTTAAAACATTATTGTTTATTGCAATAGGTGGTGCGTTTGGCGCAGTCATGCGTTTTCTATCGCAGGCAACCGTTTATGAACTTGTTGGCCGCACGTTTCCATTTGGCACCCTGTTTGTCAATGTGGTGGGTTCATTTTTAATGGGGCTGCTGTCTATTTTTCTGGTTGAAAAATTCAATCTGAGTGCTGAATGGCATCTGGCCATTCTGGTTGGCGTATTAGGTTCATTTACCACGTTCTCAACTTTTTCGATAGAAACTTTAGTGCTGTTTGAACAGGGCGATTTACTCAAAGCAATGACGAACATTTTAGTAAGCGTTGTTTTATGTATTAGTGCTGTATGGGCGGGTGCTTATTTTGCCAAACAGGTTGTTTAATCAATACTATTTAAAAGATTATGTTAGATCCTAAACTTATTCGTTCAGATTTAAATTCTGTTGCAGAGCAACTAAAAAAAAGAAATTTCGAACTTGATGTCGCCGCGCTGGAAAGCCTGGAAAATAAACGTAAAGCATGTCAGGTTGAAACAGAGAATTTACAGAACGAACGTAATACTAAATCAAAGTCTATCGGCAAGGCAAAAGCGGCTGGTGAAGATATTCAGCCCTTGCTTGATGAAGTTGCCGGTTTAGGTGAAAAACTGGACGCGGCAAAATCAGAGTTGTCTGATGTACAGCAACAGATGGATGCTATTTTGATGGGTATCCCGAATCTGTTACATGATTCAGTTCCTGTTGGAAAAGATGAAAGTGATAATGTTGAAGTTCGAAAATGGGGCGAACCGAAGTCTTTTGACTTTGACGTTAAGGATCATGTAGATCTGGGTGCATCTAATGGCGGGCAGGGTTTCGCCGGATTAGATTTCGAGACGGCAAGTAAATTAACCGGTTCACGTTATGTGGTGATGCACGGTCAAATGGCAAAACTTCACCGTGCTCTAACCCAGTTTATGCTGGATGTGCATACCAATGAACATGGTTATACTGAAGTTTATGTGCCTTACATTGTAAATAGTGACAGTCTTCGTGGAACCGGTCAGTTACCGAAGTTTGAAGAAGATTTATTCTGTGTCGATAAAGAAGCAGGGCAATATTTAATTCCTACGGCAGAAGTCCCAGTTACCAATATCGCACGTGATGAGATTTTTGAAGCTGATCAGATACCATTAAAGCTGACTAGCCATACGCCATGTTTTCGTTCAGAAGCCGGTTCTTACGGTAAAGATACGCGAGGCATGATTCGCCAGCACCAGTTTGACAAGGTTGAAATGGTGCAGCTGGTAAGTGCTGATCAAGCATGGGATGCTTTAGAAGAATTAACCTTGCATGCAGAAACAATTTTACAGAAACTGGAATTACCCTATCGCACGGTAGTTTTATGCAGTGGTGATGTTGGTTTCTCTGCGGCAAAAACCTATGACCTTGAAGTCTGGTTGCCAGGTCAGCAGGCCTATCGAGAAATATCGTCATGCAGCTGTTTTACCGATTTTCAGGCAAGAAGAATGCAGGCGCGCTGGCGCAACCCGGAAACAGGCAAACCAGAACTGTTAAATACCATTAACGGTTCAGGTCTGGCTGTTGGCCGTACACTGGTAGCGGTACTTGAAAATTATCAACAGGCCGATGGCAGTGTACTGGTTCCTGAAGTATTAAGGCCCTATATGGGTGGTATAGACAAGCTACAGTCGTAATATATCGGGTTGAAAAAAATTATTTATCCACAGATGAACACAGATAAACACAGATGTTAAAATTTAATAAAAGCATTTATCCGTGTTTATCTGCGTTCATCTGTGGACAATAGGCTTTTATTCTTTGTAAAAAGTGAAACTATTAAAATAATCACTATGCAAAATCTACCAGACAATTTATATAGCGTAGATTCTGTTGTCCAGCTCGAACAGATTGCCATCAATCAATCTGGCATCCCCGCGTATGAATTAATGAAACGTGCAGGTGAAGCTGTTTTTAATGTTCTGCAAACAAATTATTCACAGTGTAAAAAGGTCCTGGTTTTATGCGGGGCAGGTAACAATGCCGGTGATGGATATGTTGTTGCGCGACTTGCAAAACAGGCCGGTTTTGAAGTTGATGTGATCAGTTTGATTGATCCATCAACTTTAAAAAATGAAGCTTTGCTGGCTCATCAGGACTGGTTGAATGTAGCTGAAAATAGTAAGCCAGATTTTTCTTTGCTTGATGAAACAGATATCGTGATTGATGCTTTACTTGGTACCGGGCTTGACCGTGAAGTTTCAGCTGAATGGGCGCAGTGGATTACTGCTGTTAATAATGCAAATAAGCCAGTCATCAGTGTTGATATTCCATCAGGTCTGCTTGCTGATACCGGCGCCATTGCCGGTGTGGCAATCCAAGCGGACATCACGGTTAGTTTTATTGGTTTAAAGCAGGGCATGTTTACCGCACAGGCCAAAGATGTCAGTGGTAAAGTTGTTTTTAATGATCTCGCAGTACCTGCTGAAGTGTATTCGCAGGTTGAATGCAATACTCAATTAATAAACTCAGTAGATTATTCTTTATTAACTGAACGAAAAGCATCATCTCATAAAGGCAAATTTGGCCATGTGTTAATTGTTGGCGGTAATGATGGCATGCCGGGTGCTGTGATTCTTGCTACAACAGCGGCATTGCGTGCCGGAGCAGGTCTGGTCACCATTATTGCTGCTTCGCAAAACCTGCAGGCAATCGGCGCTGCTGTGCCTGAAGCCATGATTAGAACATGTAAGACAGGTGCTGAAAACAATGAGGCCATGAGAGCTCTGTTTGCTGAGCCTTTTATTAATGATGTTACGCATGTAGCGATCGGCATGGGCCTGGCGCAGGACGACTGGTCATTAAAAATACTAAAACATTGCCTCCTGTTAAATAAACCAATGTTAATTGATGCCGACGGTTTGAATGTACTGGCAAAACACAACTTCATAGATACAGAATTAGTAACCAGTTCACCATTAGTGATTACGCCACATCCGGGAGAGGCTGCTCGCCTGTTATCTAAAAACAAAGCTATTACTACGGCGGATATCCAAAGTAATCGTTTTGCAGCAGTTAAAAAGTTACATGCCTTGTTTAAAAACAGCAAATCCTGCACTGTTATATTAAAAGGCTCGGGAACATTAATATTTAATGGCCAGACAATTAAAGTATGCAATCTTGGCAATGCTGCCATGTCGGCGCCAGGCATGGGTGATGTGTTAAGCGGAATTGTTATTGCTTTAATGGCGCAAAATATCGAGGCGGCAGATGCTGCCGAGTTAGCAGTTTGTTTACATGCTTCAGCTGCCCGGCAGGTGAGCAAGGGTAAAACACGCGGTCTACTGGCATCCGATGTTGTTAATGCTTTGCCAATGGTATTACAGTGAGCGGTGCATTAGTTACTAAACAATGTTTTCTGGCAGATGAGTCGCAACAGATTGCTTTGGCGCAGGCTGTGGCAAAGGCTGTTGCACAAGATATTAAGTCATCATTTATTATGCTGCTAAAAGGTGATCTGGGGGTGGGTAAAACAACGTTTGCCCGAGGTTTTATTCAGGCGAGTGGTTATGATGGTGTGGTTAAAAGCCCGACCTACACGCTGGTTGAACCCTATCCGATCAATTTCGATCGAATGTGCTATCACTTTGACCTGTACCGACTTGCCGATCCCGAAGAGCTGGAATTTACCGGTGCAAGAGATTATTTTAATGATAATGATGTATGTTTAGTCGAATGGCCAGAAAAAGCGGAGGGATTTTTACCTCCTGCAGACTGGGTTTGTGAGTTCAGTCACCATGAAAAGGGTAGAAATCTAGTGATTTCAGCACTAACAGAAAAGGGTGAAAAGCTAATGTTACAGGTCTTTTCTGATTTTTAACTGTAACAAAATGCCGTATCTACATAAAAAATATAAAAAAAAACAAAAAAATACTTGCATTATTTTTTAATTTTGCCACAATAGCTTTACACAAACCTGACAGATACTAATCACATAAGGGGCACAGTGGCAGTAATACTGTAATTATGGAAAATAATCGTCGAAAATTTTTGAAAAGTATAGCGGGGCTAAGTGGTCTGGCCGCTTCTGCTATGCCCGATTTCGTGCTGGCGTCAACGAAAGCCGCTGGCCAGTTAGTGGCAAAGGTAAATGATATCCGTCTTTCAAAAAATGAAGGTTATGTTCGCCTGGTTTTTGATCTGGATACAAAAGTAACACATTCTGTTTTCGCACTACACGAGCCCGAACGTGTTGTGCTAGATATCAAAAAAGCAAAAATGACGCACGGTATGGTTGATCGATTGCAGGCCGAGTCCCTGATTCGAAGTATACGTAGTGGTGTTCGTAATGATGATGATTTGAGAGTGGTGTTTGATTTAAGTGAAGAAGTAACACCGCGCAGTTTCTTACTGGCGCCATCTGATAACTCAGGACACCGTCTGGTTCTTGATTTATATGACAAAAACAAAACCTCCAGGGTAAAAAAATCTCAAAAACGTGATGTTATTATCGCTATCGATGCTGGGCATGGTGGTAGGGATCCGGGTGCTACAGGCCGTGCAGGTACGCGAGAAAAAACCATTACCTTGCAAATTGCTAAGCGCCTGGAAAAAAGTATTAATAAACAGCGTGGCATGAAGGCTGTTCTGGTTCGTAAAAATGACCGTTTTTTGCGGCTGCGTGATCGTATAGATAAAGCGCGTGACAGTCATGCTGATATGATGATTTCTCTGCATGCAGATTCATTCCCTGATCCTCGCGCCAGGGGTTCATCAATATATGCCTTATCAGTTGACGGCGCCAGTTCTGAAACTGCGCGCTTGTTAGCGGACAAAGAAAATTCGTCTGACCTGTTGTTTGGAGACATTGAGCTGGCCATCGAAGATAGCATGGTTAAAGAAGTTCTGTTTGATTTATCGTTGACTGGAACCATTGAATCCAGCCTGGATATTGGCAGCGAAATCTTAAGCCAGATTAAAACAGTAAACCGCGTACATAAGAAGAAAGTACAACAGGCCGGTTTTGCTGTATTGAAAGCGCCAAATATCCCATCTGTTTTAATTGAAACCGCCTTTCTTTCTAATCCCAGGGAAGAGAAGAAGTTACGTACTGCATCACATCAACAGAAAGTAGCTAAAGCGATTACCCGTGGTGTAAATAAGTACTTTGCCAGGAAAGCACCACCGGGAACATGGCTCGCAGAGTCCAGGTCTGAGCATGTCGCTGTTTTAGGAGACGGTCCTGTAAGTATTGCAAGAAAATATAATGTAAGCGAAGAAGATTTACGTGCGCGTAATGCGCTGTATGCTGAAAACCTGGTGGCAGGTCAGGTGCTTAAAATTCCAGTGAGTTAATAAATAAAAATAATAATAAAAGTCTCACGGAAAACTGCTAATGGCCCTGTAAAGGGTCATTTTTTTTTGCCTAAATGACAGCGCTGTAAGTAAATTTATATAATACTTTTATTGGCAGCCGAGCTTCTCTATTGGAACCCCGCTATTTAATTTACTTATCAGGATAAATCCAGATGATCCTTTCCAGAGTGGTTTTGATTTTACCTTGCACTCAAAACAATAGTGATAGACAGAAACATGGGAGTGAACCAGCAAAAATTGGCTGCTTAATTTAACCCGGATATTTCATAGGAACGCTCCAAATTTCACTTAACACTATGATTGTTATAATAAATGGCAGTATATTAGAAAAGTACACTATGTATCCGACAACGCTATGCAGTTTTTGCCATAAATATATTTCTATGGATATCAGCGGCCCCATGATTAATTTCTTCTGGGTACGATTCCCCTGTAACCATAGCGATGGCTATGCCCATAACGACATTTCGGGGCGAATCGTACAAACTGACTCACTGACTGATTTTATAAAACATGCTCCCCATTGTCTGCATTCCTATGAATTATCCGGGTTAAATCCGCGTTATTTGTCACAGGTGCTAATAAGTGACCTGTGTTAGCACAGTTGTCGCGCTATAATTTGCCAATGAATGATAGACAAAAAACGCGCCGACTGTTTTTTGCATTGTGGCCAGATAAGCAGGTCAGGCAATCTATTGTCGACATATTCTCTCCGTTTAATCAGCAGATAAATGGCCGTGTTATACAATCTCAAAATCTACATGTGACCTTACATTTTGTCGGTCAGGTAACAGAACCTGCTAAAGAATGCATGCATGCGGCTGCACAATCAGTTAATGCTGAAGCCTTCCAGTTAGACCTGGATTGTTTTGGCCATTTTGCAAAAGCAAAGATTTTCTGGATGGGTACACAGAGTCCACCGGAGCAGTTAACACAATTACATAAAAAACTGGGAGTTGCTATTGAAGACTGTGGATTCAATCGTGACCTGCGACCATTTTCTCCCCATCTCACACTGATGAGAAAATGCCGTAAACCAGATATAGATAAAGCAGATCTTGCTCAGCTTGAGTTTTCTATACCCTGGCGTGTTGAGGAATTTGTAATGGTTGAGTCAATTACTTATAAAGAGGGTGTAAGTTATCAGGTTATTGAAAAATATCCGTTGTCATGAGATAAACTAGGGCTTCCTTGAATAGTAATACTCGAATAATACATATTTCTCGTTATGGCTACTAATAGTCGAATTCAATCCATGCCAGATCAACTGGTCAATCAAATTGCAGCAGGCGAAGTTGTTGAACGACCGGCTGCCGTTGTCAAAGAGTTGCTTGAAAACAGTTTAGATGCCGGTGCGACCAGGATCACCATTGATATCGAAAAAGGCGGCACAAAACTTATACGTATTTCAGATAATGGCCATGGTATCCATAAAGAAGATCTTGTTTTGTCATTGTCAGCGCATGCCACCAGTAAAATATCTAGCCTTGATGACCTGGAAAAGGTAACCAGCCTTGGTTTTCGAGGTGAAGCGTTGCCCAGCATTGCTTCGGTCAGTCATCTACAGATGTCCTCCTGCTGGCAGGGTGGAGATGAAACCTGGCAACTGACGATGGATAACTGCAAAGCCAGTGATATAACACCAGCGGCCAATAAACCCGGAACAACAATTGAAGTACGTGACCTGTTTTTTAATGTGCCGGCCCGGCGTAAATTTCTTCGTACAGAAAAAACAGAATTTTCACATCTTGATGATGTAGTAAAACGTATTTCACTCAGCCGTTTTGATGTCGATATATTGCTACGACACAACCAGCGCGTGGTCAAGCAGTTACGTGCAGCAACTAATCAACTTGAACAGGAAAAACGTATAGCTGAGATTTGCGGGCCGGCATTTATTGAACAGGCCGTGTTCATGGATTTTGAATATGAGGGCTTGCATCTGTGGGGCTGGATTGCACAACCGACGTTTTCACGAAGTCAGGCGGATATGCAGTATTTTTATGTCAATGGCCGAGTGGTAAAAGACCGTCTGGTGACTCATGCTGTGCGACAGGCCTATGCTGATGTTCTGTTTCATGGCAGGCACCCCGCCTATGTATTATTTTTTGAATGTGATCCGGCAGCGGTCGATGTTAATGCGCATCCGGGAAAACATGAGGTGCGTTTTCGGCAAAGTCGGCAGGTGCATGATTTCCTGTTCCGGGCAATTCATAAAAGTATTGCTGAGCTTATGGCGGGTGATACAAAGACACATGAGTATCGTAATTTTTCAGATCAATCTGATAATGCTTCAAATACCGGTACTAATCAGGCAGCTTCCGGTCAGTACCCGTTTTCACGGCAGCAGCCGTCACAGTCATCAATGCCATTTGCTGTTGCTGAGCAGCGGCGTTCGTATGCTGAATTTGCAAACAATAAAGCGCTGGATTCTTTTCTACAGCGTCAGCAAGAGCAGCCCATATCGACCACTGCATCAAGCTCAGCAACGGAAGAGTTGCCGCCTTTGGGTTTTGCACGTGCTCAATTGCATGGCATTTATATTCTGGCAGAGAATGCACAGGGTCTGGTGCTGGTTGATATGCACGCAGCACATGAACGTATCACCTATGAACGTTTAAAAATGTCGCATGAGGGTGAGGGTATTAAGTCACAACCTTTGCTTGTACCAATAACGATATCGGTGAGTAGCAAGGAAGCACAACTGGTGGAAGACAATGAAGAAGTATTTGCTCAGTTAGGCTTTGAATTAGACCGGGTTGCTGATGAAAGCATTAAGTTACGTCAAATACCGGTTTTATTATCAAATAGTGATGTTGAGACACTGTTACGCGATGTGCTTTCCGATCTAATGATCCATGGCAACAGTAAACGGATTCAGCAGGCCATAAATGAGATTTTATCAACCATGGCCTGTTTTGGGTCAGTGCGTGCTAACCGTAAGTTAACTATAGAAGAAATGAATGCCCTGTTGCGCGATATGGAAAATACCGAACGAAGCGGGCAATGCAATCATGGGCGACCAACCTGGATACAGCTGACCATTGCCGAACTGGATAAACTGTTTATGCGTGGCCGCTAATGTATAAACCATTTAGAAAATATTTTTCACCACAGAGACACAGAGAACACAGAGAGAGACTTTTTTATAGTTATTTGTGCGAAGCACAAACAATAAAAACCTCTCGTGTCCTCCGTGTCTCAGTGGTGAAATCGCTTTTGGTGTATGGATAATGAATGACTTAATTATCCAGCAAGGTGCAGAAACGGACTCGTCGATTTCCATTTTTATCATGGGCCCAACAGCCACTGGCAAAACTGATCTGGCGCTGGATTTATATAATGAGTTAGCTATCGACTTAATCAGCGTCGATTCCGCGCTGGTTTATCGTGGCATGGATATAGGTACTGCCAAGCCGGATCTCCAGACCCTGGCTAAGGCGCCACATCATTTAATCGATATTATTGACCCGGCTGAGGTTTATTCAGCTGGTCAGTTTCGTGACGACGCCCTGATGCTAATGCAGCAAAGTGTGGCCAGTCAGCGTATACCTTTACTGGTTGGCGGCACCATGCTGTACTTTAATGCCCTGCAAAAAGGTATGGCAAAGATGCCTGATGTTGCGGACTCAGTGAAACAGGCGATTGAGGAGGAAGCCAGAACAAAAGGTATTCTGCTTCTGCATGAACGTCTAAAAAGTGTCGATCCTGTGTCTGCTGAACGCATTCATCCAAATGATCCACAAAGGATTAAAAGAGCGCTGGAAATATATGATTATACAGGAAAAACGCTGACAGAGTTCTGGCAGGAACAGGGCCGAAATCAAAGCGCTAAGGGGTTTCCATACCGGCGAATTAAAATTGCCTTAATGCCGGAAAATCGCGTTGAGCTTCGTAAGCGAATAACACTTCGTTTCGATACTATGTTGCAACAGGGTTTCATTGAAGAAGTAGAGACACTGTTTAACCGTGGAGACCTTCATGCAGAGATGCCATCAATTCGTGCGGTAGGTTACCGGCAGGTATGGGCATATCTGGCCGGTGAATATGAGTATGATGAAATGCGGGAAAAGGCGATTATAGCGACGGCACAACTGGCCAAGCGTCAAATGACCTGGCTTCGAAAAGAGACGGAGTGTAATTTTATTGAGCCAACGGCAATAAATATTCAGAAAGTTCTGAAAAACCTGAAATTTTTACTATGATAGAGATGTGATATTTACTTGCGTTAAGGGTAGTTAATGTAGTTTAATGCCTACAACCTCAGATAATAACAATAACGGGGAATCAAATATGTCAAAAGGACATCACCTACAAGATCCTTATTTAAACGCTTTGCGAAGAGAAAAAGTACCAGTTTCTATTTTTCTGGTTAACGGAATTAAATTACAGGGACAAATAGAATCATTTGACCAGTTTGCAGTGCTGTTAAAAAACACCGTAACGCAAATGGTTTATAAACATGCTATTTCTACCGTGGTGCCTTCACGTAAGATTAAGTGGAGTGAACCTACTGAAGATGACGACCAAGATAACAGTGTGGGCGAAAATTGAGTCTAATCCTGTACACGGTTTGAAAGGGTCGCCATCGGCGGCCGTTTTTTTGTGATGTTTAAATCCCTTCATAGTTAAAGTGAATTACAGGTATAAATCATTTTAAATATCATTTGTAACTAATTGAAAATAATAATTAATGCTAGATGTTGAACGCGTAGAAGGTGGCAACCGGGCCATCCTGGTGCACATGGACATTTACGATGAGACGCATCGTGAAAACTTATCTGAATTCAAGGAACTGGTGTTGTCCTCCGGTGCGGATATCCTGGCCATTACCACCACCAGCCGACAGCGTGCCGACCCGAAGTATTTTATCGGTAGCGGTAAAGCGCGAGAAATCGCAGAGCTTGTAAAGCAGCATAAAGCTGACCTGGTGCTGTTTAATCATGAACTGGCTGCATCACAGGAACGAAATCTGGAACGATTAATACAATGCCGCGTGCTTGATCGCACCGGATTGATTCTTGATATTTTTGCGCAACGTGCACGTTCCTTCGAAGGTAAATTGCAGGTTGAACTGGCGCAGTTAAAACATCTCTCAACACGTTTAGTACGAGGCTGGACCCATCTTGAACGCCAGAAGGGCGGTATTGGCCTGCGTGGCCCGGGTGAAACCCAGCTGGAAACGGACCGCCGTTTACTTAATATTCGCATAAAACAAATCAACAAAAGGCTTGAAAAGGTCACAAAACAACGTCAGCAGGGCAGGCAGTCCCGGCAGAAAGCTGAAATTTCGACGGTGTCGCTAGTGGGTTACACTAATGCCGGTAAGTCCAGTCTGTTTAATGTTCTGTCTGAGGACCATGTGTATGTGCAGGACCAGTTATTTGCGACACTTGATCCTACCTTGCGGCGTGTAGACCTGGCGAAGGATGTTTCAATCATACTGGCTGATACGGTAGGTTTTATTCGTCACCTGCCGCATGATCTGGTCAATGCATTTCGTTCAACATTGCAGGAAACAGCTGAAGCAGAGTTACTGTTGAATGTGATTGATTCGGCGGATGAAAATCGAGATGCGAATATTGAGGAAGTCGACAAAGTACTGGCGCAGATAGGCGCCAGTGAAATCCCCTGTATACAGATAATGAATAAAGTTGACCTGACAGGTGTGGCGCCAAGAATAGATTTTGACGATGCTGGTAACGTGAAAAGAATCTGGCTGTCGGTTGAATCGGGTAAGGGTATTGATTTGCTACTACAGACACTAATTGATATGTTCAGGGTACAGATGGTGGAAGGAAAGCTGTCCCTGTCACCGGCAGATGCGCGTGTCAGAGCTAGATTATTTGATATTGGCGCCATTCGTCAGGAATCTATCGATGATGAAGGGCGTTTTTTATTGCAAATCAGCATATCACGCCGTGATTTAAACCAGTTTGAATCACGCGAACAGATTCCACTGGAATCAATGTTAAAAAATAATTTGCCGCAAAGCACGCAAAAGGACGCAAAGAGAAGCTTTTAATAATATTATTCACACGTAACTGTGTGTGACATGGCAATAACTCTATGTTTGTGATTTACTATTTATATTTTTTATTTGCGTCCTTTTGCGTGCTTTGCGGCGAAAAGCTTTTCTTGAAGAAATATTCAGGTAGAATGTTGCGTTTGCGGGTGCTCTAAATGCGCCAACCTTAATTAAAGCGAATTTTGGAAACTTGATATGCGAGAGCAAGACAATCGGAACGACAACGTGTCTAAACATGACATGGCCTGGAATGAGCCTGGTGGCAATGGTGACAAAGATCCATGGAATACCAACCGGGGAAATCGTGGCAATCAGGGACCTCCTGATCTGGATGAGATATTTAAAAACCTGCAGAAGAAATTTGGCAGTCTGTTTGGTGGTAAAGGCGGTCGTTCTGGTGGTGGCGGTACAGGTCTGTCAGGCAGTGGTATCGGTATCGGCGTGGTCATTGCAATACTGCTTCTTTTCTGGATTGCCACCGGTTTCTACAAAGTTGAAGAAGCCGAGCGTGGTGTTGTATTACGTTTTGGTAAACATGTGGAAACCACGCAAAGAGGTTTGCACTGGCATCTCCCTGTGCCGATTGAACATGTTGAAAAAGTTGACGTAACCAAGGTTTATACTATTCCAGTAAATTCAACCATGTTGACGCAGGATGAAAATATCGTTGATATTATTGGTACGGTTCAGTATCAGATTGATAGTGCAGAAGAATATTTATTTAACGTAAGGGATCCTGAAATATCTCTGACGCAGATAACGGAAAGTGCGTTACGCCAAAGCATTGGCCGTAGTAAAATGGATTATGTCATTACCGAAGGTCGTGGTGAAATCGCGATTCAGGTGAAAGGCATTATGCAGGGCATTGTGAATAATTATGAAACCGGTTTAACCATTTTCAAAGTGAACATTCAAAATGCTAAACCACCTGAAGCAGTAAAAGATGCGTTTGATGATGTAACACAGGCGCGTGAAGATGAAGAGCGTTTTAAAAACGAAGCGGAAGCTTATCGTAATGAAGTGCTTCCAAAAGCACGCGGCGCCTCTGCTCGTCTGCGTGAAGAAGCAGAAGCCTACAAAAATGAAGTCATTGCCGGAGCCGAAGGTGAGGCCGAGCGTTTCAAACAGTTGTTGAAAGAGTATAAAAAAGCGCCAGAGATTACACGCGAACGTTTGTATATAGAAATGATGGAATCGGTTCTCAGTAACAGTTCTAAAGTAATGGTCGATGTGGAAGGCGGTAATAACCTGCTTTATTTGCCTTTGGACAAGTTAATGGATCGTCAGAGTTCAGGTTTATCAACAAGTCAGCAACAGTCAGCAGATATATTAAAAGACATTAAGCAGCGTGGAACAGCGCAAAGTGATAAGCGCGCCAGAATAGATAGTCTACGTTCAAGAGGAGTACGATAATGCTTGCTAACAGTTTAAAAATTATTATTCCTCTGCTCGCGTTATTAACATGGGCGTCGGTATTTACTGTCGATGAACGTCAGGAAGCCATATTGTTTCAGTTCGGTGAGATTATTGAAGCCGATTATGAGCCTGGCGTACATTTTAAAATTCCATTTATTAACAACGTTAGAAAGTTTGATAATCGAATTTTAACCATTGACCAGAAACCTGAACGTTTTCTGACTCAGGAGAAAAAAGATTTAATTGTCGACTCTTTTGTTAAGTGGCGTATCAGCGATGTGGTCCAATATTACAAAACCACACAAGGTGATGAGCTCACTGCTGGACGGCTGCTATATGAAAATATAAATAATGGTCTGCGCGATGAATTCGGTAAACGTAGCATTCAGGAAATTGTCTCCGGAGAACGCACGCAAATCATGAGTTTAATGACGCAACAGGCATCAGAGCGTGCGAAAACACTGGGCATCAAAGTAGTGGATGTTCGAGTGAAAAAAGTAGATTATCCTGAGCGTGTGAGTAATTCTGTTTATCAACGTATGCGTGCAGAGCGTGAACGTGAGGCGCGTGATTTTCGTTCTAAAGGTCATGAAGCCTCTGAACGTATTCAGGCTGACGCTGATCGTCAACGCAGCATCTTACTGGCTGAAGCTTATCGTGATTCAGAAATAGCTCGTGGTGAAGGTGATGCGCGTGCAACAGAAATATACGCTGAAGCCTTTAACCAGGATAGAGAATTTTATAAATTTACTCGTAGTTTAACGGCGTACTCTAATAACTTCTCTAGTGCAGGTGATGTGATTTTACTGCAGCCGGATTCTGATTATTTCCGCTACTTTAAAGACCCTTCTGGCAAGCAGCCATCCGGTAAGAAATAATCAATGTGGGAACACATTATTCCTGCACTTGCGCTGGTGTTGGTGATAGAAGGTATCTTGCCCTTTTTAAGCCCAAAAAGCTGGCGTGATGCTATGACCCAGGCGTCGCAGTTACCTGATGGTGTATTGAGGGGCCTGGGTTTTGCAAGCATGATGGCGGGCATTATCATCCTTTATTTTGTTAAATAACAATAATAATATGACAACAATAAAACACTGGATTTTGCCACAGGGCATTGAAGAAATTTTGCCGGAACAGGCGGCAAAATTTGAAGCAATGCGCCGTTTGCTGCTCGATGTATATGCCAGCTGGGGTTATGAACTGGTGATGCCGCCGATGATTGATTTTATTGAATCATTACTCACGGGCACCGGGCATGATCTGGACCTGCAAACCTTCAAACTGGTTGACCAGTTATCAGGCAGAACATTAGGCATTCGCGCCGATATGACACCACAGGTCGCACGTATGGATGCACACCAGCTACAGAGGGACGTACCCACACGTTTGTGTTATATCGGTACCGTGTTACGCACACTGCCTGAGAGCATAGGTGATAGCCGTAGCCCTCTGCAGGTAGGTGCTGAGTTGTATGGCCATGCAGGTGTTGAATCAGAAGTCGAAATTATCGGTTTAATGTTACAGACATTTTCCTCGCTGGAAATTGATGATATCTACCTGGACCTGGGTAATGTTGATATCTATCGTGGACTGGCAAAACAGGCAGGCTTGTCAGTAGAAGTTGAAAGCCAGCTGTTTGATATGTTACAGCGTAAAGCAGTCACTGAAATAAACACCTTGTTAAATTCATTAAACATCGAAAATAACGTGAAAGCCATGCTGTCAGGCCTGGCTTCATTAAATGGCGGTAAAGAGGTTTTTGAAAAAGCCCGCGTGTTGTTAGCTGATGCCGATGCAACGGTTAAAGATGCTATTGATTATCTTGAAAAAACAGCTGAGTTAATGTGGCAGCGCCTTGCTGATATGAACATGGGTGAACTCAAGTTGCATTTTGATTTATCAGAGTTGCATGGTTATCACTATAAAACCGGCGTGGTATTTGCTGCATTTATACCTCAGCTTGGCCAGGCGATTGCACGCGGTGGTCGTTATGATGATATCGGTAAAGTTTTTGGTATTGCCAGACCAGCCACCGGTTTTAGTACGGACTTAAAAGTTCTAAACCAGTTATCTAAAAAACAGTTTAATTTGCCTGAAAAAATATTTGCACCTGTTGACACAGAGCAAAGTAAAATTGCTGCATTACGTGCAGAAGGAAACGTTGTTATAGAACAGCTTCCAGGACAGGAAGCTGATGCACAGGCGATGGGTTGCAGTAAAAGTCTATGCCTGGTTGATGGCCAGTGGGTTGTTAAAAAATAGAATAATTATCCACAGATGAACGCAGATAAACACAGATAAAGATATTTATATTTTTAACATCTGTGTTTATCTGCGTTCATCTGTGGATATTAAAAGTTTTTTTTGCGTATATTTAGTGGGGAAGTTTTTTCTTTCCCATATAACAACATGTATAAAGAATTCATTCATTTATAAATTTAAGGTTTAATCATGTCAAAAAATGTAGTCGTTTTAGGAAGCCAATGGGGTGATGAGGGTAAAGGCAAAATTGTTGACCTGCTAACTGATCGGGCCGCTGCGGTTGTTCGTTTTCAGGGTGGACACAATGCGGGCCACACACTAGTTATAGGTGATGAAAAAACGGTCCTACATTTAATCCCGTCTGGCATATTGCGTGACAACGTTATGTGTCTTATTGGTAATGGCGTGGTGTTATCGCCTGATGCATTGTTTAAAGAAATTGATGGACTGGAAACGCGTGGTATTCCAGCCAGTGAACGCCTCGGTATTTCTGAAGCCTGTCCTTTAATTCTGCCTTATCATATCGCGCTTGATCAGGCGCGTGAGATTGCTCGAGGAAAAGCAGCGATTGGCACTACTGGTCGTGGTATTGGTCCCTGCTATGAAGATAAAGTATCACGTCGTGGTATTCGCCTGGCCGACCTGAAAGACCTGGAGAAATTCAAGGAAAAACTTGCTGGTGTCATGGAGTACCACAACTTTACGCTGAAAAATTATTTCAAACAGGATGAAGTGGATTACCAGACAGTGCTTGATGGCGTGCTGACTTACCGTGAAAAACTGTTGTCACTGATAGCGGATGTGCCCGGTATGATTGATTCGTACCGTAAACAGGGTAAAAGTGTTATGTTTGAAGGTGCACAGGGCACCTTGCTTGATATTGATCAGGGTACATATCCTTTTGTTACTTCATCTAATACCACTGCGGGTGGAGCCTGCACCGGTAGTGGTATCGGGCCTAAAGATCTGGATTATATTCTGGGTATCACCAAAGCTTACACAACACGTGTAGGTGCCGGTCCTTTCCCTACAGAGCTGTTTGATGATGACAAAGATGATCCAGGTATTGGTCAGCATCTTGCAACAGTCGGCCGTGAAGTGGGTGCAACCACAGGCCGTGACCGTCGTTGCGGCTGGTTTGATGCGGTCGCTTTACGTCGTGCCGCACAGATTAACAGCCTGACCGGGTTATGTATTACCAAACTGGATGTACTTGATGGACTGGAAACGATAAGGATATGTAACAGTTATAACTATCAGGGTGAAAACCTGCACATGCCGCCATTAGGCGCCGATGCCATCGAGCAGTGTGAAGCTGTTTATGAATCAATGCCGGGCTGGAGTGAATCAACCGTTGGTGCCAAAAGTATTGACGACCTACCAGAAAACGCCAGAAATTACCTGAAACGTCTGGAAGAAGTGGTTGGTGTGCCTGTTGATATCGTGTCTACCGGTCCTGAACGTGATGAAACCATTATCCTGAATCACCCGTTTGGTTAATCAAAGAAAAATCGTGGAATAAATTCCACTCCTACAAAAACGTAACACATGTAGGAGCGGAAACTTGTTCCGCGATTCGTGCAGCAAATCTAATATCACAATTTTAAAACTGAACTTACAGCATTCTCCAAAGACTAAAGAATGGTAATAAATAGATTAACTGTAGTGGTTGATTCTAAATGAAATAAGAACTATTCTTTAACCTGTGAACATCAAAGATAATAAATTACTGCATTACGTGCTCATCATATTACTGATGATTGCACCATTGCGTGGTGTTATTGCTGTTCCCTGTGATATGCAGGAAATGAATGCTTCTTCACGTGCTACGGTAATGCCCGGCACTGTAATGTCTGACTCTGTAATGCCGGCACATGATATGTCAGCCATGCTATCCACTGATTCAATGTCATCTGGCATGATTGAACACAGCTGTTGTGATGATTCCACTGTTAATTGTTCAGCTGACTGTGATTTAGGGATAAATTTCTCATTGATATCACAGGAAACATCTTATTCACCTGTTTATAACAATAGCTTCAAGTCAGTTTCTTTTTCTTCAAAAATCCTGTTTAGAGAGCTAACACCTCCTTCTCGTCCCCCTGCAAATCTTCATAGTTAAATAACATTTGTTTTGGTTATTAATCTGGTTTAGTGCCGATTGATAACGGTTATTACATGGAGATGGCAATGTGTCATTCAAATTTAAAAGTTATAAAACGATTGCTCGTTTGTTTGATGAGTACCTGGCTACTGTTATTTAACGGTAATAGTTATGCATTAAATTTACAACAGGCAGAACAGTTGGCAATTCAGTCGGATCCAGCAATAGAAAGCTTTAAAGCAACATCACGTTCATTTGTTGAAAAGTCTGTCGCAGACAATACCTTACCTGACCCTAAATTACGTTTAGGCGCAGTAAATGTACCTGTTGATACTTTTGATATCGAACAGGAACAAATGACGCAAATAAAAGTGGGCTTAACACAAAACTTTCCACGCGGTGATATGCTTTCAATCAAACAGAAACAATCACAATTCTTATCTCGATCTGCACTAGCGATGGCAAGTGATACGCAACTTAAGATATTAAAAGACGTACGTGAAACTTATGTAAATTTATTTTACGAAGTCTCTGCCTATCAAATTATCAGGGAAACAAGAAATTTATTTTCTGAGTTGGTAAAAATTACAGAGTCTAATTATGCCGCCGGTCTTGTTAATCAGCAGGATGTGGTGCTTGCTGGATTAGAGTTATCACGACTTGATGACCGCTCAACAAAAATACAGGCAAAAGAAGAAGGTTATCGCGCGAAACTTGCGCAATGGATAGGCAATGTTGCGTGGAATACTATCAGCATGGAATTTCCGCTATTACCTGAATTGCCGCAGCAAATTGACCTGAATCAGGTTCTTCCACAGCATCCATTGATTCGCTCAGAAAGCGCCAAAGTTAATGCCAGTAAGCAGATGACCGAGATGGCTCGACAGGAATATAAACCAGGCTGGAGTTTAGTAGTCGATTATGGTTTTCGTTCCGGTAATAACCCGGATGGTACAGAACGGGCTGACTTTGCAACCGCATTAGTGAGTATGGACATTCCTTTATTTACAGGTAACCGCCAGGATAAAACGGTCGCTTCTAAGCAGCAGAAAAGTGTTGCTGCACGTTACTCAAAAGATGATCAGCTACGAAAATTAAAACAGCTTTATGAAAAAAATCAGCATCTATGGCTACGTTTGGGTGAACGGCAACAACTCTATATAAACAGTTTGCTCACTGCTGCGAAAAACAATTCAGATGCCTCGCTAAAAGCCTATCAATCGGGCGTGTCAGAATTTAATACTCTAATGCGTGCACAAATTACCGAGTTAGATGTCCGCCTGGAAGACTTGCGTGTGCGTGTTGACCGCGCAGTCGCACAGGCTGAACTGCTCTACATAATAGGAGATGCTAACAATGAAAATAAATAATGGATCTGCGCTGTTAGCAATTATTTTGTTCGCGGGTTATCTGTCTTTTGGACTAACTGCACCAGCAATTGCAGAAGAAGAAAAAGAAATATTGTACTGGGTCGCGCCGATGGACTCGAATTACCGCCGTGACAAACCGGGTAAATCGCCCATGGGGATGGATTTAATTCCGTTTTACGCAGGTGGTGATGAAACTGGTAGTAGTGTGAGAATTTCGCCAGCGGTAGTTCAGAATCTTGGTGTAAGAACAGCCAAAGCCGAATTAACCCGACTATGGCGCGGAATCGATACCGTGGGCTATGTCGATTATGACGAATCGAAAGTCAGCCATATCCATTTGCGTACCGAAGGCTGGATTGAAAAACTGGCGGTAGAATCTGAAGGTGACCGTTTTAAAAAAGGTGAGTTTCTATTTGATATTTATTCGCCTAAATTAGTAAACGCACAGGAAGAGCTGGTGACTGCTTTAGCTTCAGGCAATAAGGGTTTAATTCGTGCAACAAAAGAACGTCTGTCTGCTCTTGGTATTTCCAGCAAACAGATTAATCAGCTAGAAAAAGACAAAAACGTCAAACAGCGCATTTCTGTTTACGCACCACAGGATGGCGTGGTTTCTGATTTGCCAGTACGTGAAGGTATGTTTGTGAAACCCTCAATGAAGGTAATGACTTTAGGCGACCTGTCCAGCGTCTGGTTACTGGCCGAAGTGTTCGAGCGTCAGTCTGCATGGGTTGAAGTGGGTCAACCGGCAGAAGTTAGCCTTTCCTATATTCCAGGTAAAACATGGCAGGGCAAGGTTGAATATATTTACCCCAGTCTTGATCCAAAAACACGCACCTTAAAAGTTCGGTTGCGTTTTGATAACCCGAGTGAAGAATTAAAACCTAACATGTATGCCAATGTAAAAATATTTGGTGGTGCAAAACAAAATACCATTGTTATTCCGCTGGAAGGATTAATTCGAACCGGGCGCGAAGAGCGTGTCATCGTTGCATTAGGAGAAGGCAAGTTTGAAGCGCGTATAGTAATGGCAGGAATTGAGAGCGGAAACTACGTAGAGATTCTCGAAGGAGTGAATGAAGGGGATGAGATTGTTATTTCGGGACAGTTTCTAATTGATTCAGAAGCCAGTATGCGCGCCAGTCTGAATCGAATGTCTGAACCTGATAACGGTGATAAATCAGATATGACTGATATGCAATCAGTTGCTGATTCAAAACTTGTGTCAGGCAGCGCTGTCATCAAAGGCATTAACACAAATGAAAATAAACTAAATCTTCAGCATAAACCCATTGATGAACTTGGCTGGCCTGCCATGACCATGGATTTTATTGTGGCTGATGATGTCAATATCCGCGAGTTAGCAGTTGACGATAACGTGATGTTTCAGTTGATGCAACATGATGATCGTTATCTAATTACATCCATTCATAAAATGGACACTGATAATACCAGCCATGGAGGGATGTAGTAATGATTGCGAAAATCATTGACTGGTCTATCAGCAACCGTTTCATGGTGTTGATGCTGACTTTTATTCTTGTCGGGCTGGGGATTTATGCAGTCAAACAAACCCCGCTGGATGCGCTGCCTGATTTGTCCGACGTACAGGTCATCATAAAAACCAGCTATCCCGGTCAGGCACCGCAGGTTGTAGAAGACCAGGTGACGTATCCATTAACTACCGCCATGCTCTCGGTGCCAAAAGCTGTAAATGTACGCGGGTATTCATTCTTTGGTGACTCTTACGTTTACGTTATTTTTGAAGACGGGACGGACTTGTACTGGGCGCGATCACGTGTGCTGGAATATTTAAGTCAGGTATCAAGCAAATTACCACCTGATGCCAGGCCGGAATTAGGACCTGATGCCACGGGTGTCGGCTGGGTGTATGAGTATGCATTGGTCGATCGGTCTGGCGCCCATGATTTATCACAACTGCGTAGTATTCAGGACTGGTTTTTAAAATATGAACTGCAGACCGTGTCGGGTGTTTCCGAGGTGGTGACGGTTGGTGGCATGGTTAAACAGTATCAGGTGGTGCTCGACCCAGACAGTTTGCGCGCTTACAATTTACCGTTATCAAAAGTCAGGCAGGCGATTCAGCGCGGCAATCAGGAAACCGGTGGCTCGGTTATCGAAATGGCCGAAGCTGAATACATGGTGCGTGCCACAGGTTATATCGATGAGCTGGATGACCTTCGTCATATCCCGCTGGGTGTGAATGAACAGGGTACACCAATTTTATTAAAAGACGTTGCACAAATTCGTCTCGGACCGCAGCTTCGCCGAGGCGTAGCAGAACTTGATGGTGAAGGTGAAGTGGTTGGCGGCATTGTTGTTATGCGTTTTGGCGAGAATGCCTTAACAACGATTAATGGTGCCAAAGCAAAACTTGAAGAACTCTCGCGAAGCCTGCCGGAAGGTGTTGAGATCATCGAGACCTATGATCGTTCAGCGCTAATTAATCGTGCAGTTGATAACCTGAAAAATAAACTAATCGAAGAATTTATTGTGGTTGCACTGGTTTGTGCTGTCTTTCTCTTTCACCTTCGCTCCGCACTAGTGATTATTCTATCGCTGCCTGTGGGCATTCTTGTTGCTTTCATTATTATGGAACGTATGGGAATTAATGCCAACATTATGTCGCTGGGTGGTATTGCCATTGCAATTGGTGCCATGGTTGATGCAGCTATTGTAATGATAGAAAACGTCCACAAACATATGGAGCACACTGAGGTGACTGATGCCACCGATTTTACCAGTGAAAGGCGTTGGCAGATGATACGTGAAGCTGCGATGGAAGTTGGCCCACCACTTTTCTTTTCATTATTGATTATCACCCTGAGCTTTCTACCGGTCTTTACTCTGGAAGCACAGGAAGGACGTATGTTTGCACCGTTGGCATACACAAAAACTTTTGCCATGGCAGGAGCGGCATTTTTATCCATCACGTTAGTCCCAGTATTGATGGGTTACTTTATTCGTGGCCATGTGACCCCTGAACACAAGAACCCTATTAATCGGGTATTGATTGCGGGATACCGGCCGTTTATTAATATGGTTCTTCATGCGCCAAAAACTGTTTTGGTAGTAACGGTTCTATTAGTTGCTGTCGGTTTTTGGCCGCTTAGCCAATTGGGTTCGGAGTTTATGCCTGACCTGGATGAAGGTGACCTGCTGTACATGCCCAGTACCTTTCCGGCCGTCTCGGTTGGTAAGGCACAGGAATTATTACAGCAAACAGACAAGCTGATTAAAACCGTGCCCGAGGTTAAACGTGTGTTTGGCAAGGTTGGTCGCGCCGAGAGTGCAACCGACCCGGCGCCTTTAACCATGATCGAAACCACCATACTACTCAAGCCACATGAAGAATGGCGAGAAGGCATGACCATGGAAAAACTTAAAAGAGAATTGAATGAACTGATTCAATTTCCGGGTTTAACCAATGCCTGGGTGATGCCAATTAAAAATCGTATTGATATGCTGGCAACCGGTATTAAAACACCGGTAGGCATTAAAGTTGCCGGCCCGGATTTACTTGAAATTCAGGAAATTGGTAAACGTATTGAAGAAGTACTCAATGACGTACCAGGTACGGTGTCAGTATATGCTGAACGCGTGGCCGGAGGACGTTATGTCACAGTGGATATCAAACGACGTGAAGCAGCACGTTTTGCACTGAATATTGCTGACATTCAGGAAGTGGTAAAAACAGCCTTGGGTGGTATGCGTGTTGCGATGACAGTAGAAGGACTGGAGCGCTATCCAGTCAATGTGCGTTATCCTCGCGATGTGCGCGATTCGCTGGAAAAACTGAGAAACCTGCCGGTAATCACACCCGCAGGCGCGCGCATTCCACTGGCAGAAGTGGCGGACATTCGGATTGATGATGGGCCGGGTTTAATCAAAACTGAAAACGCACGCTTAAATGGCTGGATTTATATCGATATTGAGGGTCGTGATCTGGGTTCCTATGTACAGCATGCGCAGCAGGTGGTAGCAGATAAAATCAAGCTGCCACTGGGTTATTCTATTTCATGGTCCGGGCAGTATGAGTTTATGGTTCGTGCAATTGAGCGTCTGACAACGGTAGTGCCGATAACATTGGTGATCATCGTGTTATTACTCTATCTCAATTTCCGTAACCTGACCGAAGTCGCGATTATTATGGGTACTTTACCGCTGGCACTGGTCGGCGGCTTCTGGTTGCTGTATTTGCTTGATTACAACCTGTCGGTCGCGGTAGGTGTAGGTTTCATTGCCTTGTCCGGCGTTGCTGTCGAGATTGGTGTTGTTATGCTGGTTTACCTGAATCAGGCACTGGAAAAACATAGAGTCAAAGCAATAAGCTCAGGGATTGAATTAACAGTTACAGAAATACGCTCGGCGGTGATTGATGGTGCGCTGATGAGAGTACGACCTATTATGATGACCGTCGCCGCAATCATTGCCGGTTTGCTACCGATTATGCTCGGCAGCGGCACCGGCTCCGAAGTCATGCGGCGAATTGCCGCGCCGATGGTCGGCGGCATGGTAAGCGCCACGCTGTTAACACTGGTTGTTATTCCGGCTGTTTTTTTACTGTGGAAAAGCCGGGGGTTATTGTCGGGGTTGGAGTCAAATTAGAGGGCAATAGTTATTATTAATCACATAAACTTTGTTAATTTGACTCCGACCCAAATGGCACTTACATAAGCCGAAGTTCCCGTCAATTGCGAGCGATAGAGCGGCACTGATTTTGCCAGGCGCAAAATTGAATGTGTTTTGTGCAGCCCGAAGGGTAAATTACATGAATGTAATTTATAATCTTTTAGTGTCTGCTGCCTATCTGACAGAGATTGCTTCGTACCTCGCTATGACGAATTTACGGTGATAGCAGCACTTTCGGCATAAATAAGTACTATTAGCCTCCGACCCCCTGTTGCTTTCGGGTTTTATCTGTAGGGATTTTGCAACATGATTGAAAAAAGTCGTATTAAAACCATTCTTTTTGACCTGGGTGGTGTATTAATCCAGCTCCATGGTACGCCATTCAAACCATCCTGGTTACCGGATGGTAAGCTGAATGCAGGTGTATGGCAGCACTGGAAAAGCTCAGATGTTGTTACCCGGTTTGAGTCGGGTCGGATTGATGGCAATCAGTTTGCACGGCAGTTTATAGACGAGGTTGGATTACTGGTTGAAGAAGATGAATTTATCGAGCATTTTATGCGCTGGCCGGCCCGCCTGTTTCCAGGTGTGCAGGTGATGCTGGAGGAACTGGCGCAAAGCTACCGCCTGGCCGCACTTTCTAATTCCAATGCCTTGCACTGGCCGATGATTATGCAGGACATGCGATTGCAGGATTTCATCCCGGACTGTATTTCTTCTCATCATATTCAGCTCATGAAACCCAAAAGACAGGCATTTGAAACGGCATTGCAACAGCTAAACCTGCAGCCGGATGAGGTTTTGTTTCTTGATGACCTGCAGGTCAGTATTGATATGGCCAGACTACTAGGTATGCAGGCAGTCAAGGTGACCGGGACGGTCGGCGGTGTGGAGACTGTTAGATCTTTGGGTTTACTGTCCGAGCCTGGCTGATTTAATAGTATGCGGACATTCAATAATATCAGGTGAAATAGGAGAGTAAATCCTGAGTAACCGTTGGGAAAAAGAAAAGTATTTTTGCCGCAAAGGACGCAAAGAGCGCAAATAAAAGCTTTTTTTCTGTATTTTTGCAGGCCAAAAACGCATGCGTTGCTGGTCTACGAAAAAACAGAAAAATATTTATGTTTTTCTTTGCGCTCTTTGCGTCCTTTGTGGCAAATATATGTTTTATCTGTATAGGTGTCGAAAAAAAACCGATTCCATACCTACGGTCCAATCCATGCATTGGTCATGACAGTTTCTTTAAATTATTACTTTTTAAGCTAAGCTAAAAGTAATAATTTATTGAAAATATAGTGAATTTATAAAGTAGTATTTACTTCAAGGTGAAATTTCATGACAAGAAAAACAGATAATGAGGCTAAACATATATTTCAGGTTGATCGTTTTGTGCAACAGAATGGTGAATGGTTTTATATGACGCGAGATGGTGATGAGCGGGGGCCATTCAAAACTAAGGCAGATGCTGAAGCTGACCTGGTTTTTTACATTCTTGAATGTCGTAAAAAAGAAAACTTTGATACTGAATGAATTAATTCAGTCAGCCATTCGCTAACCTGAATAAGCTAAACAATTATGCTTGTTACGCTTAACATGTTTTACTATGCCTGTTTGCCTGTACCTGTTTGACTGCATAGGGGCAATAATTCTCTAACTTATTGTTTATGCAGAGTTTGATTCCCGTCCCCTTGTCTAACATCCTTCTTTAGATATATCAGTAACTTATTGATATACAGTCATGCTGCATATTTGATAAGATTGTGTAATTTTTTACACGGCTATTTTCATATTAATGGGCACTGGCCTGCCAATGGCTTGCTGGTGCTGCACTAATTAGGAGTTTGCATGTTTCCCAAAGATACAATGATACAAGGTTATGACGAAGCTTTATGGGCTGCGATGCAGCATGAGGTGAGTCGACAGGAAGAGCACATCGAGTTAATTGCTTCTGAAAACTATGCCAGCCAGCGCGTAATGCAGGCCCAGGGATCGGTTTTAACTAACAAGTATGCAGAAGGCTATCCTGCACGCCGCTATTATGGCGGTTGTGAAAATGTGGATGTTGCAGAACAGCTGGCAATTGATCGAGCCAGGCAGCTGTTTGGCGCCGGTTATGCTAACGTGCAGCCGCATTCAGGCTCGCAGGCCAATGCAGCCGTTTACATGGCGCTTTGCCAGCCGGGTGATACGGTACTGGGTATGTCTTTGGCTGATGGCGGTCACCTGACTCATGGTTCACATGTCAGCTTTTCAGGAAAACTGTATAACGCGGTTCAATATGGACTGAATAGTGAAACCGGTATCGTTGATTATGATGAGGTTCAGCGTTTAGCCGACGAACATAAACCAAAGATGATTATTGCGGGTTTTTCCGCTTATTCACAGCTAATGGACTGGGGCCGTTTTCGTGATATTGCTGATTCCTGCGGCGCTTATCTCTTTGTTGACATGGCTCACGTTGCCGGTTTGATCGCCGCTGGTTTATATCCAAATCCTGTAAGTGTGGCCGATGTGGTGACCTCGACGACGCATAAAACCTTACGTGGTCCGCGTGGTGGAATTATTCTGGCGGGTGATGAGTCATTACTTAAAAACGTTGATCTTGCTAAAAAATTAAACTCGGCAATTTTTCCGGGTACCCAGGGCGGGCCGTTAATGCATGTGATTGCGGCCAAAGCGGTTGCCTTTAAAGAAGCGCTGGAACCCACGTTTGCTGTGTATCAGAAACAGGTTATCGTTAACGCCAGGGCCATGGCAAAAGTAGTTCTTGAGCGTGGTTATAAAGTGGTTTCTGGCGGTACCGATAATCATCTGTTCCTGTGGGACCTTACGCCTAAGAATTTAACAGGCAAGGTTGTTGAGGCTGAGCTGGGTAAAGCCCATATCACAGTTAATAAAAATGCAGTACCAAATGACCCGAAATCACCTTTTGTTACCAGCGGTATACGCGTAGGTACGCCGGCGATGACAACACGTGGATTTACTGAACAGGATGCAACAGACCTGGCAACATGGATGTGTGACATCATTGACAGCATTGAGGATGATTCTGCTGATACCGCTATTGTTGATAGTGTGCGCGAAAAAGTCAGTGCAATCTGCAAGCGGTTACCCGTATACGAACAATAGTATAAAAGCGGGCATGGAAGTAAGTAAAAGCAGCTAATCAGCAAACATAATCAAAGATAAAATATGCATTGTCCATTTTGTTCAGCACCTGATACTCGCGTAATTGATTCACGTCTGGCAGGTGATACTAATCAGGTACGCCGTCGGCGTGAGTGCGTATCATGTAATGAACGTTTCACCACCTACGAAACTGCTGAACTCAATATGCCGCGCATCGTGAAGCAGGATGGCAGCCGTGTACCATTTAGCGAAGAAAAACTTTGTGCAGGTGTGATGCGTGCACTGGAAAAAAGGCCGGTAAGTACAGAACAGGTTGATGCGGCAATTAACAGTATTACTCATCAGTTACTGGCGGTCGGTGAACGTGAAGTGAGTTCTGCGATGATTGGTAATTTAGTGATGGAACAACTGTTAGCTTTAGACCATGTTGCCTATATACGTTTTGCATCTGTGTATCTTGATTTTACTGATGTAAATGCATTTCGTGATGCGATAGAAAAAATTGAGAAAACGAAAACTTATAAAAAGTCTCGAAAATAAACCCTGCAATTCATACTGATCATGTGTTTGAGGTCTGCGTTGAAAATATGAGCAGTGATGTTGAATACATGCAGTATGCTATCAGGCTTGCTAAAAAAGGCCTGTATACAACGGACCCAAATCCCTGTGTTGGCAGTGTTATTGTAAAAGATGGAAGCGTTGTGGGTGAGGGATGGCACCAGCGGGCAGGTGATGCGCATGCTGAAATTAATGCCTTAAAACAGGCCGCTGGCAAAGCAAGGGATGCAACGGTTTTTGTCACCCTGGAACCATGCAGCCATACAGGTAAGACACCGCCCTGTGCAGATGCTTTAATATATGCCGGTGTGAAAAAAGTTATTGTAGCAATGAAAGATCCTAATCCGCTTGTCGCCGGTAGTGGATTAAAAAAGTTACAGCATGCCGGTATCGAAACTGAACATGGTTTACTGGAGTCACAGGCGCGCGAGTTAAACCCGGGTTTTATTAAACGAATGGAATGCGGGCGTCCGTTTGTAAGAGTAAAACTGGCAATGAGTCTTGATGGACGAACTGCGATGGCTTCGGGTGAAAGCCAGTGGATTAGTAGTGAAGCTTCACGTAATGATGTGCAGCGTTTACGAGCACAAAGCTCAGCAATATTGACAGGCATTGAGACGGTATTAGCGGATGATCCGTCAATGAATGTCAGGTTAACTGCACAGCAGCTGAATATCGACCCTGCGCTGGAAGCCGTCGTGCAACCGAAACGTATTGTACTGGATGGCCGGTTTAGAATGCCTGCAGATGCTAAGATAGCAGCCAGGGAGGGTGAATGCACTATTTATACTACAGCCAATAATAATAAAGATTGGGTGGATAAGGACTGTGCGGATAAAGATGGGCAGCATCCTTTTACAATAGAAACGATTGAAACAAAGGACGGCCAGGTAGATCTTCATGCTTTAATGAAAGATCTGGCAAAGAAAGAAATCAACCTGCTTCACGTGGAAGCCGGTTCAGTTTTATGTGGTGCTCTTTTAAAAAATGAGCTGGTAGATGAGATTATTATTTACATGGCGCCTCATATTATGGGTGACAATGCAAAAGGCCTGTTTCATCTACCTGAACTGGAAAAGATGAAAGACAGGATCTCACTGAAAATTAAAGACGTGCGATCTATTGGTAGTGATATTCGAATTATCGCTTTACCGGAATATCGTGTCTTGTAAGTTTAAAAATGATCGGATAAAAGAGACCTGATAAGAAGAGATTGGGAAATAAGAGGTAATTAATGTCTACAGTTGTGGTTGCTAAAAAAGACGGTAAAGTTTGTATTGCGGCGGATAGTCTTACCAGTTTTGGTGATTTGAAACTGGATTCTACGTATGACGCGACTCACGATAAAGTTTTACGTTATGAGGAGAATTATCTCGGCATTGTCGGCAGTGCTGCGCACCAGCTGGTAATGGAAAGTCTATTCTCCAGCAATAAAGTAGTTAAGAAAAAAATTAATATTGACTTTTCATCACGCCTGGCTATTTTTGAAAGTTTTCGTACTTTGCATCCAGTGTTAAAACAAAAGTATTTTTTAAACTCCAAAGATGAGGACGATGATCCTTATGAGTCAACACAGATTGATGCATTAATTGCAAATCCTTCAGGTATTTTCGGCGTGCATTCATTACGTGAAGTCATTGAATATAAAAAATTCTGGGCGATTGGTTCAGGTTCAGAATATGCATTAGGGGCAATGTTTGCCGTTTACGATAATGCATCAGCTGAAGAGATTGCACACGCTGGTGTGGCCGCAGGTGCTGAATTTAATAATGCATCATCCATGCCGTTATCCAGTTACGTGATTGATTTACATAAGTAGTAATAAATGGCAGTTCAATAAAACCTGATATGAGTTATTAATTTTTATGTTTACCGGAATCATTGAAGCAGTTGGCCGTATTAAAAAGATTGAAGCTGTCGGTGGTGACATGCGTCTGCATGTGGACACCAGTTCTCTGGATATGAGTGATGTGCAACTGGGCGATAGTATTGCGGTCAATGGTGTGTGTCTGACTGCGATTGAGTTTGATAATAAACATTTTGCAGCAGATGTTTCTAATGAAACCATAACACTAACCAGTTTAAAGGACCTTGCTATCGGCAGTGAAGTTAATCTGGAAAAAGCACTTTTACCGACGACACGTCTGGGCGGGCACCTGGTGAGTGGTCATGTTGATGGTTTGGGCGAAGTGCTTTCAATAAAAGAAGAATCCCGTTCGATTCAATTGACTATTCGAGCACCGCAAGAACTTAAGCGTTATATCGCCATGAAAGGCTCAATCTGCATTGATGGCACCAGTCTGACGGTCAATAAAATTACTAATACAGATTTTGAAATAAATATTGTGCCACACACACAACAACAGACAATTATTAAAAATTATAAGCCGGGGACAAAGGTGAACCTTGAGGTTGATTTAATTGCACGCTACCTGGAAAGATTATTAATGAATCAGGATGATAATTCAACTGGTGGAATTACACTGGACACGCTAGCTAAAGCAGGTTTTAAAGTAAATTAAATATTATGAAGTTAAATACCACAGAAGAAATTATCGAGGATATACGTCAGGGCAAGATGGTTGTCATAATGGATGACGAAGAGCGCGAAAATGAAGGTGATCTTTTAATGGCGTCTAGTGCAGTAACGGCGGATGATGTTAATTTTATGGCGCGTTATGGCCGTGGCCTGATTTGTATAACGTTAACAGAGCAGCGTTGTAAGCAATTAAATTTACCCTTAATGGTACATGGCACAGATGTTTTAGAAAGCACCAACTTTACCATGTCTATTGAAGCAGCAGAGGGTGTGACCACGGGTATCTCTGCGTCTGACCGGGCTGTTACCATTCAGGCGGCGGTCAAAGCCGATGCCTCGGCAAAAGACATTGTTCAACCGGGACATATTTTTCCACTCAAGGCGCAGCGTGGTGGCGTGTTAACACGTGCCGGGCATACGGAAGCAGGCTGTGATCTGGCCGGGCTGGCAGGACTTGAGCCCAGTTCAATGATCGTCGAAATTCTTAATGAAGACGGTACCATGGCGCGCCGTCCTGATCTTGAGAAATTTGCCCAGCAACATAATTTAAAAATCGGTACTATTGAAGACCTGATCAGTTATCGTCTTAAAAATGAAAAAACGGTTGAACGTATTGCTGAATGCAATTTTCCCTCAGAATATGGTGATTTTAAATTAATTGCCTATCGTAATAGTCTTGATTCACTGACACATTATGCATTGCTAAATACTGATGGCGAGATAAACTCTGATGAGCCCGTGGTTGTGCGTGTTCATATGAGAAATTCATTAACGGATGCTTTTGGTTTACTGGACTCAAAGTCATGGCCTTTACAGGACGCACTGAAACAGGTTTCTGCAGCTAAACAGGGTGTGGTGGTTTTGTTGAGATGGCCTGATGAAGATGCAGTTATGTTGCAGTGGATATCTCAACATTCAGGTGTTGAACAGGCTGAAGTAGTTAAAAAGAAACAACCGGCAGATTTAAGAACAGACGGTGTCGGTGCGCAGATTCTGGTGGACCTGGGTGTTAGAAAAATGAAGTTGATGACTGCGCCAAAAGTTATTCATGGCCTTGCCGGTTTCGGACTGGAAGTTGTGGATTATGTTTCGGGTGACGAGGTTTAGTTGTATACATTTTAGAGTTTGAGGTTCATGGTATGACTTGCTGATTTATAAGGACGCGTGAATACGTCCGTGTAAGCTCTGCTGCATCGTCCTGTTGCAGAAGCCTTATAAATCAGCAAGTCATACCATTTAAATAACAGCTTAAGTTGAAAATAAAATTTTGAAATTCTGGTGGGATAAGTTATGAGTGAATGTAAAGAAATAAACGGCAGTATGCAGTATGCTGAAGGGCGCTTTGCTATTGTAGTTGCACGTTTTAACGGGTTTATAGTTGAAAGTTTACTGTCTGGAGCAATGGATACCCTTGTGCGAAACGGCGTTTCCGCATCGGACATTACCGTTGTCAGGGTGCCCGGTGCATTTGAAGTACCTGTTGTTGTGCAGAACCTGGCGCAGTCTGGAAATTACAACGCAATTATTGCATTAGGCGCGGTTATTCGTGGCGCAACACCGCATTTTGATATTGTGGCAAATGAATCAGCGAAAGGCTTGACAGCGATTGCACTTGACCATGGTCTGCCGATTATTAACGGGATTTTAACAACGGATTCCATTGAGCAAACCATAGAACGCGCTGGCACTAAAGCAGGCAATAAAGGTGCTGAGGCTGCTGCAGCGGCAATTGAAATGGTTAATATTTTCAAGCAGCTTGCCTAGGGCCTGTTAACATTAATTAAATTATCACTGTTGTGATTGAAAAAGTGTCAATCAAGGCGCGAGGAGAGCAGTTTGGCCCTTCCAGATAAATTATGGCCAAATAAACGAGGAGCAACGCTGAGTGGCGCTTTTTCAACCACAACCCGAAGGGTCGGGGCCATTTAATTAGTGTTAACAGGCCCTAAGTAAGTTGATTATATGCAAACTGTTTTAATATAACTGTAGATTAAGAGTAATGTCTGAAGCAAAAAGCCCGGCACCAAAAAAAACTGTTGCTAAAGCAAGAGGCAAATCACGCCGTTTTGCAATGCAGGCCATTTATCAATGGCAGATGACGGGTGACAACATTACTGATATCAAACAGCAGTTTTTTGATGAAAATAATTTTTCAGTGATTGACTCAGATTATTTCTCTGAACTGGTCAGCGGGGTTGCCTCTTCCATTAGTGAGCTAGATCCTATACTTGAGAAATATATGACTCGCCTTGTAGAGTCTGTCGACCCGGTAGAGCGATCAATTTTGCGCCTGGCAACTTATGAGTTTATTCATCGCCTTGATGTGCCATACCGGGTGATATTAAATGAAGCCATAAGTATCACCAAAGAATATTGTTCGGAGAACAGCCATACTTTTGTTAATGCTGTTTTAGACAAAGTAGCAAAAGAAGTTCGGCATATTGAAGTGCAGTCAGTTAAGTCTTAATGCTACAATGCGTAAGTAGGAATTATGTACTTGAGTAGCCGCTTTTCGCGGAACGCCAAATTATATTTTTGGTCCGCTCCTACAAGCGTTCATTTATCTGTAGGAGCGGAAACTTGTTCCGCGATGCAGGTGCAACCATTATAACAGGACGCTGCTGTAACGATAGTAAAGCTATTATTAAACGCTATATAACAACCTGTAGACTTTCAGTCCATCGTGGTTGAGTTATGACTAATTCTGAATTTGACGTCATCAAAAAGTATTTTACATTTCCTGATTCACGTGATGATGTGATTCTGGCAACTGGTGACGACTGTGCCTGTGTTTCCGTGCCGGAAAATAAACAATTATTGATTACCACGGACACGCTGATTTCCGGCGTACATTTTCCGCAAAATACATCCCCTGATGACATTGCCTATAAGTCCCTTATGGTCAACTTGAGTGACCTTGCTGCCATGGGTGCGTCACCTGCGTGGGTAACACTGGCGATTTCTCTGCCTGAGGTTAATGAAAGCTGGCTGCAGGCATTTTCGAACCAGTTCTCTGCAGTTTTATCACAATTTAATATCAGCCTAATTGGTGGTGATACTACGAAAGGCGCGTTAAGTATTACTATTCAGGCAATGGGTGTATGCGATAAAAATAAAATACTGCGCCGCGACAAGGCAGAACTAAACGATAAAATATTTATTACCGGGAACATCGGTGATGCCGCTATAGGTTTGCAGGCAGTATTAAACAAGTTTAATGATGAGAATCTACTTCCCTGTGTAAACAGATTGAACCGTCCTGATGCAAGAATTAATTTTGCGGAAGAATTAACTTTATACTCAAAATGTGCGATTGATATTTCTGATGGTTTAGTCGCAGACCTTGGACATATTGTAAAGGCCAGTGTTTTTGGTGCAAATATTAATCTATTAACTATTCCGCTTTCATCAGCTGCACGCTATTATTTTGATCATTACCACAAAAATACAATTGACTGGTCTATGGTATTAACTCAGGGTGATGATTATGAATTATGTTTCACCGCAAATTGCCAAAATGAATCAGCAGTAATGGCACTAGCGAAAAAACATAAATTGAAAGTAACCTGCATTGGTGAAATTACAGCGTCAAATGAGTTGATTTTTAGTGATAAAAATAATGATCCAGTAGATTTTTTAAGCACCGGGTTTAGACATTTTTAAAATCATCTTATTGAATCTGAATATCTGAGGGTTTGATTCCCCACAGCTTGCTGTGTTAATGATGTAGGTTCGAATTTATTCGGACAACAAGATCAATGTAGACATATAACCCGTTTTTGTTCGAATAAATTCGAACCTACATATAAATATACAGTACGCTTGTGAAGAGGCTGTTAATTATAGATAAGTTATGCCAGATAAAAATAGAAAAATCCACCTGCACGAATTAAAAGACCCTGTTGTTTTTATTGCATTGGGTTTTGGCAGCGGCCTGTCGCCCAAGGCGCCTGGCACAGCGGGTACCCTGATGACTGTCCCACTGGTTTATTTTTTACAACAGCAAACCCTGCTGGTTTATATTCTGGTTACACTGTTTGTACTGCTAACAGGCCCATGGATTTGTGGTTATGCAGCAAACAAGCTGCAGGTACATGATCATTCGGCTATTGTGTATGATGAGATTGCCGGCTTTTTGATAACCATGTTTATGCTTCCTGCAAACTGGACATTGATGCTGGCAGGTTTTTTATTGTTTCGCTTTTTTGATGCGGTAAAACCCTGGCCAATATCATGGTTTGATAAAAACCTGCATGGTGGTTTTGGTATTATGTTCGATGATGTGGTTGCCGGTGTTTTTAGTTTGTATTGTTTGATGTTGATTCAACACTGGTTATCAATATGAACGGGCTAATTCTATTACTACTGCTTTGCTGTTTTACCTTGTCAGCGCAGGCTATTGAAAAACTAGAAGTGCAGGGGTTGTTTGCTAATAAGGCCGTGTTATTAATTGATGGCAAACGCCATATTATTGCTGTTAACGAAACCAGTCCTGAAGGGGTGAAAGTGATATCTGCCAATAGTCGTGGTGCGGTTTTAGAAGTTGATGGTCAGCAAAAGCAATACAATCTTGGTAATACTGTCAGTACCACATTTGCTAAACGTAAATCACAGAAAGAAACTATTTATAAAAATTCTACCGGTATGTACATGACGCCAGGCAATATAAACAGACGTTCAGTGCGTTTCCTGGTTGATACTGGCGCCAGTGCAATTTCGATGAATTCCGAGCAGGCAAAACAGCTTGGTATTCGTTATAAAAGGGAAGGGGTTCCTGCGGGTGTTAGCACAGCCTCCGGTTTTGCAAAAGCTTACCGAATTCGATTGAAGTCTGTTTCTGTTGGTGATATTAAGCAAACCAATGTTGAGGCACTTGTGATTGAAGGCAGTCATCCCGGCCCGATTTTACTCGGTATGACCTTCCTTGGCCGTTTGAATGTTGAACACAGTGGTAATGCGATGACCTTGATACAGAAAGATTGATTTGTTGTTCGTTATTGATCTTTAAAAAACTATTTAAATCCACAGATAAACGCAGATGAACACAGATAAAGACTTTTTAAGCTTTTAAATATCTGTGTTCATCTGTGATCTTGGATAATTTATTTTTTTCTTTTAAAAATTTGCGTTCATTTGCGGAAAATATTGGTTTTACAATGTAATTAAAAAGCCGCATCAAATCCAATCAGTGCGTAATTCTCACCGGTAAGGTGTCCTGTCCAGTAACTGCCTGTTTGATTGACAGTGTCGAGCAGGTCATAGTTTACTTCTATTACACCTTTCACATTACGCATAAAGTAATAGGAAGCTGATAGCGTCAATGAATTTATGTCAATGCCTTCATAAACAGTATCGGTGTTTTTCAGATCGTTAGCATCTGCGTAGTTGTATAAAAGTGAGTATGCCCAGTGATCACTGTGGATGTAATCAACACCGACAAAGCTGCCGAACCAGCTGTATTTGGTGTTGGCATCAATAAATCCATCCCAGTCGTTTTGCAGTAACTGCGCAAACCAGTAGGTTTTATAACCAACTTTGCCGGACAGGTCGATACCGTAAGAAATTTTGTCCGTATCACGAGTACCGCTGCCAGTGCCAGCAGGGGCAGTGGCAGTGGTAGTGGAATTTTTCTGTGTGCCGGAATAACCGAATAAACCAATATTTACACCGGCGATATCTCCGCCGATACGACCAAACACAGCTTTGCCATTGTTATTGTCAAACAGGTGGTCGGGGCGTTTATAGCCGGGACTGTTTATCGTGTAATTCTCCTCGATGCCGTTACCGTTTACCAGGCCCAGTGACAGATCAACAGGGCCTGCCGTGTAACCAAATATTGTGCCGCGGTCATAGGTCAGGCCAGCCATGCGATAAACCATGAAATCCTGAAAAGTCAGCCGGGTTTCTCGTGGGAACATCAGGTCGGATACCTGGAACTGACCCAGCATCATGCTGATATCGCTGCCAAAGATATCATCATGCGAAAACCAGGCGTCTTCTACAATCACTGAGCCATTATCGCCTTTCTCTGCAAAAATGGCATAAAAATAATAAGTGATGTGATCTGATAAAGGCGCACTTGATAACAGTTTGATTAAATAGGGCGATTGAAAATCGGTATCGGCAGAAGTGGTGTTACCGTTAGCAACATCAATAGTTTCTGCTTCCCTTGCCTGTACGAAAGCCTGGGTACGAAGCGCCAGCGGCACACTGTCCGGCAAGGCCAGCATTTCATCACCAGTTTCTGACAGTTGAATCTTTCCAGTTGGGTAAGCGGTAGTTATCATTAACAAATTGCTCACCAAATTCATTCAGCCTGGGGAAGGCGGCATGACAGGCGGTACAGCTTATATTGTATTGACGGGCAAATGCAGGCATGGCTTCGCTTTTACTGGGCATTATCAAAGCAGATACAATCAGCATAAAGAAAAAGACATATACAATCGTCTGATAGTTATTCTTCATATTATAGGTTTGTGCTTTCATGGCTTTTATCCTGATGTAGATAGTGATTGATCACGTGTATATTCAAGTTGTTATACTATTTATTAAGGTTTGTTAATGTTTATTATGGGGGATTACAGATGCTAGAGATAAGACTACCATACGTAATCCTGCTGTAAAATAATGTGAACTGCTCATGCTGATATTTTACTATTATTACGTTAAAGCGGTAGCGTTATATCTGTTTTTAAGCCACCGAGATCGACCGAATGAGAAAAGCTGATGTTACCATTGTAATCATTAACAATATCAGCAGTTATTGCCAGGCCAAAACCGTGCCCCTGAACTCTTTCATCCAGACGGACGCCTCTTTTCGAAAGTTCACTTATCTCTTCCGGGTTAACACCCTGGCCATCATCTTCTATACGAATGTGAAGTTCATGATCGATGAAAACAGTTAGTGCAACATTAGCTGTTGCCCATTTGTATGCGTTATCCAGAAGGTTACCGAGTAACTCCAGCATATCTTCACGGTCAATTGGACAGATAATATTATGCGGAACATTGGTGGATATCTTTATGGCTTTATCAGTATAAATCATATCCAGTGTTTTAATCAGTGCAGGCAGGTCATCAGAAAATGAAAACAACGAGCCAGTATGACGATGACCTGCGAGTCGTGCACGTTTTAGAATATGATCGCTTAGCTGAAAAATATTATCAGCCTGTTTTATTAACATGATTCTATTAGTGTCAGTAATAGTATTTTGATCTGTTATTTGTTTGATTACGGTTAAGGGTTTTTTTATTGTATGGGCCAGGTCGCTCAATGCGTCTCGAGAACGGCGTAAACGTTGTTCCATTATGCTCAATAAATGATTCACTTCGTCAATCAATGGTCGTAATTCGCCGGGCGATTCCGTGTTCAGTTTATTTAGTCTTCCCTGTTGAAGTAATTTTAATTCGGCGTGTATCCTGGTTAATGGTCTTAAACTATTACGAAGAATTATTACCTGTAATATGACCAGGATTAATAACATGCCAAACGCCATTGCAGCAAACCAGTATTTAAACTGCTTTATCTTGTTATTGAAGGGGTTAAGGTCTTCCGCGATTGTAATAGCAAGTTTATTGCCCTGTTTTATATAAGATCCGGTCATAAGCAGTAAAGACTGCTCATCGGGGCCAGCTTGAAATGTGCTTGATTTCTGGCCAGTCTTAACGGTGATGGCTTTCAAATTATAGTCCCATAGTGAACGGGAGCTTATCGATTGATTATTTGTCCTGATCACATAATAGTGGCCTGAAAACGGCTGCTTATAGATAAGACCAGTACGTGCTGTATCAATGGAGATAACACCGTTATCGTTGAAGTCGACTGCGCTAAGCAGCAATTCAGCATCATGTTTCAGGCGTGAGGCAATATATTCTTTTGCCAGAAACTGGATATTAAAACTGACCAGAATCCACAGTGCGGTGAAGGTGATGACCAGGCTAAGTAATAAACCCGCACTGAGTTTTGACTGTATTGACTGCATTATGGAATCTCTGCTTAAGTCTGGTTGGTGAGACTGCTGTTCGAAAGTTTCAGATACAAGGCGAAGATTGCAGCTAATAGCAGGCTATTAGCAAGATTTTCAACGCCATAGCTGGAAGTTATGAGTAGCAAGATCGCAATCATGACTTGATCAGAGGTTCCTTAGTTGTCCACAAACACATAACCCTGACCGCGCCGTGTTACAATTCGATCATTGCCGATAAGCTGGCGCAAACGCCGGACATACACTTCAATGACATTGCTGTCTTTTTCCGAGTCGAAGTCATAAACGTGTTCAGTGAGTCGGGACTTGGACAATACATTGCCTGCATTTAACAGAAAATACCGTAACAGGCGAAACTCGATACCAGTCAGCTTATGTGTCTGACCGTCTTCGATGGTAACTGTTTGCTGTTCTTCATCCAGAGACAGTCCGGAAGCCAGAAGGTTTCCACCAGGCCGCTGACTTGAGCGATGAAGTAATGCAGTAATTCTGGCCTGCAGTTCTTCAATGTGGAAAGGTTTGCCGAGATAGTCATCGGCTCCCATTTTGAAACCATCCACACGTTCGTGCCAGGCATTACGTGCGGTCAGTACAATTACGGGTAGATGGTTGCCAGCGCTACGCCAGTTTTTCAGAACAGTAAGGCCATTTCGTTGCGGCAGCCCCAGGTCAAGCACTGCCACATCATAGATCATTTCATTGCCAAGATACTCTGCCTCTACACCATTGTTTGCAACATCTACAGCATAGCCGGCAATTTGTAACTCCTTCTTAAGTATTACTACCAGATCAACATCGTCTTCGGCCAGCAGAAGACGCATGATTATTTGCCCTCATCTATGTATAACACTTCACCAGTTTTAGGATCAATAAAAAGACCTTTAATCACGCCATCGTTACCAAGTATTTCTATTTCATACACAATTCGCTGGTTTATTTTTTCAAGTTCAATTTCAATGATTTTACCCGGAAATTCATCTCTTATCTTATTTAGTATGACCTCCAACGGGAGGATTTCACCGGATTCGAGTAAGTGCCTGGCTTCAATATGATCATGCTTTTCACCATCATCATCATGATGATGAAAATCGGCCATCACGACATGTAGAGGACTTAGTATCAAAAAAATTGCCAGCAAGATACGCATAGTAGAGAAATTGCTATTCATGTTTTTAAGTATAGCTTATTCACTGTCAATCATCCCAGCGGCCATAACCGGGGATGCGTACATTGTGTTCATTAAATGAGCCCTGTTCCGCCTTGCTGTGACAGGCATCACATTGACTAAAACTGTTAATTTTTGAATTATTTTTTACAAAACGAGCCGGGATTTCGTGATGTTCATGTATGAAGTAGGGGGTCTCTGTTATGCGTGCAGGTACATTGTTATAGTTAATAGAACGACTAAACTTTTGTGAACGGCGATAATTAGATCTATCAGCACTATTTGTAAGCAGGAACTGACTAATCGACTGATGTGTTTCTGCCTCAATTTCAGCGTTTTCACCAAAATGGTTTTCAAGTTCAGCCATTACTTTTTCCCAGGACATGGCGGGTAACAAACCCGGTGGGTATGCCATGTGGCAGCTAGCGCATTCTTCTTTATAAACCGGGTTTGTTATGGCGGTCACGCCATTCATTCTGTGACGGTATTCTTCTATTTCTCCCCAGCGAAAATCACTATCTCCCCAGACAACGGGCAGGGTGACAAATCCAATAGTGAAAATAACGGCAGTTATAACGAGAATATTTTTCATAATGCTATTCCTGGAATTTCGTTGAGTTTTCTATGTAAACTAAAAAGTCAGTTTTTTCCTGGGCCGTACATTCACGGCCTAAAGTCCATTTGCAATTGCGTTTAAACCATTTATTAACTTTTTTACTATCTGTTAATCTTTCGGGATTTACGGAAGGTGACATAGGTTTTATGTCCTTATTGGTTTTAACGTGTCTGCCATATTTTGTTAAATCTTTTGTATGGCAGGATGCGCAACTGCGTTGACCATTTTTGTTAAATGTTTTTTGCCATAAATGTTTTCCCTGCTCTGCATCAGCAGCATTAGCTCCCTGGGTTATATAATCCTGTAACAAATTATTAACGGTTGTACTTTCTGCCTGAGAAAAAGTGAATGGAGCACACACAAGTAAAATTATTATTAGAATATGGATTTTCATGATTCGTTTTCTAACTGAGAATTTTCTCTGTTTTCTTTGAAGCCGGTTATCATTGCAGACACCAGGTTCTCTTTATGTATGCGGCCTTCCACGAAAACACCGGCAACATGAACAAATAAAAGCAACAAGGTGAAGTTGGCAAAGAACTCATGTGCCTCTTCCAGAATATCGGCCCACAAACTGTTTGGCTGAGTAAACCAGTGGGCCACTGGACCGGCATGTTCGTCAGCGCCCAGCAAGACAATCCCGCTTAGCGATGTAATTAACAGACAAAACATCAACAGAAAAATCATGGCGCCACCGGCAGGGTTATGGCCAAGGTAACGTTTTGCGCGAAGATTCAAAGTATCTTTTAGAAATTGAATAATGGTTTCTTTGCTATACAGAAAATCTGAAAAACGGGCATAACGTGTACCGATAAATCCCCATACAAAACGAATACACAGTAGTATAAGAATTAGATAACCAGCCCAGCTATGGATGTCTAGTAAGTCTTCCTCGGTAATATAAGCAATAGCAAAAGCAGTAACTAATGACCAGTGAAAAAACCTTACCAGCGGGTCCCAGACCTTGATTTGGGATGATTCAGTCATGAAATCTTGATCTCCAGTTATTAACTGTCTCTACTGTACCAATCGAAACTGAAATAAATCTGAAAAAAAATTTACAGTGAAAAAATCATGCAAAAGAAAAAGTGGTATTGCCTCCATTCCAAATATCCGGCCCAATGATCAGTGATGCCATGGAATTTATTTTGCTGATGGAGTATTCAGTTGGTTAGCCCAGAATCGGTTGCTAGTAGTCTGTTAGCAGCGAATCACTTAGTGCAATGACAGGCCCTGCATGAGGTATTAATATATAACCATTAAAGTATTTATATTGTTACGAAAATGCAAAGTCCTGTATATTTTCGTTAGCAGAACTACTGCAGCATTATCTGGAGTCCTGAGAACCGCAATGCGGTTGGTTTAAATGTTATAAAAAAGGAGAATGAGATGCCTGAAAATAGCAAAATAAATGCGTTGGTGCTGGGAGTATTTTTGTTCCTTGGATTGTCCTCGCTTGGATACCTGTTAGGAAATGCGGCAATAAAGTTCAAAGAATATGAACGCGCTGTAACTGTTAAAGGTCTGTCTGAAAGGGAATACGAAGCCGATATCGTCATATGGCCCATTCAGTTTACTGAAGCCAGCAACAACCTGGAAAAACTATACAGATCAATTGAGAGTAGTACGGATAAAATACGATTATTTCTCGAGAAAAATGCTGTCAACCATGAGGAAATTACATTCACCACCCCATCAATTACAGATAAATCGGCCCAACAATATGGGAACCAGGCGAAGGCGGAATTCAGATATACGGCAATTCAAACGGTAACGGTTTACTCAAAAAATATCAGCTCTATTAGAAATGTGATGGGAACGTTGTCCGACCTGGGAAAACAGGGAATAGTGTTTACCGGGGGGAACTACCAATCACAAACAGAATATCTTTTTACCAGGTTAAACGAGGTTAAGCCGGAAATGATTGAGGAGGCCACAAGAAAGGCACGAGAAGTGGCTGAGAAATTCGCATCTGACTCGAAGAGTACATTAGGCAAGATTAAAAATGCATCGCAGGGACAGTTTAGTATTAATGCGAGGGATAAAAACAATCCACATATTAAGAAGGTAAGAGTTGTATCTACTGTGGCGTATTATTTGTCGGACTAGGATGAAAGGGCAAAACACATTTGAGCCGTTATGCTCCAGTGTCAGGATAGTGCCGCCTCCCATTTTAGCTCATAAAAGACTAGGGCAACGCCAGAATTTATGATAATCAATCAGAGTTGTCCTAAGGAAATAATATGTGCAAAAGGAAACAGAGAACATAAATATCGTAGAGCATTATGCCAGTATCAAACGAAGAAAAAGAGTTTGTAAGCTATGTGGTCGATCTCATGCAGTCGATTGGACCAGTCAGTGCCAAAGGCATGTTTGGAGGTCACGGCATATTTCTCGACGGCTTAATGTTTGGCCTGGTTGCAGACAGTGTTCTTTTCTTAAAGGCAGATAAAGACACCGAGAACGAATTTAAGGCTATTGGGCTTGAAGCATTTACTTATCATAAACAAGGGAAAGAATTCAAAATGTCTTACTATCAGGCGCCAGAGGAAGCGCTGGAAGACGCTGAAGAAATGAGTTTATGGGCAAATAAAGCTTACTCTGTTGCATTAAAAGCAGCATCGAACAAACGAAAAAAATGAAGACATAGCAAGGTAAATGTACCAGGTCAGCTATAAGTACTGCCTTATGCTGCCAGTAATTTACAACCCTGTGTGTATACAGAAAAAATTATGCCATTCATCACAATCACCTCCTTACCTTTTGAAAAAACCACTTTATATTCAATCTATTATTGAAAGTATCTAAAGTGATTTCTCGCTTGATACAGGCATAGGCATTGAGCATGTAACGGTAACCTGGCATTATCTTCTTCCTGGCAACTACACTGTCGCTGGCGTTTCATCTCAATATCAGCCGACTAAATAACATCCCGTACTGGTTGATCTTTTGTCACCTGACTTTAACTCAATTAATCAAATTGAGGTTATGCTAAACGCAATGGCTAAAAGCATTGCCAAAAGAACAACAATTTCAGTTGAGAATATCTTCATCAATCATCGCTATGCTAACTCAGGGATGGTGTTTGATTCTGGCAAGGTGGTTAAATGGTGATCGCGTACCCCCAAAAAATAATAGTCGTATTTTCCATAACAACAATGAGGATGTGAGATGAATGAACATGAAAAAATAAATTATATTGAATATCCTTCATCAGATCTTCAACGGACAAAGGCATTCTTTAGCGAAGTGTTTGGGTGGTCATTTCAGGATTTTGGCCACGAATATATCGCATTTAACGATCAGGGTATAAACGGTGGTTTCTTTAAGTCAGATTTATGCTCATCCACAAGTAACGGTGCGGCACTGACAGTGTTCTATAGCCAGAACCTGGAAGCGACCCAGGATAAAATTGTGAAAGCAGGGGGCACTATTATAAAACCCATGTTTTCATTTCCAGGTGGACGCCGCTTTCACTTTACTGAGCCTGCTGGAAATGAATTTGCCGTATGGTCAGACAGCTAAGAGTATTCAACTGTTATAGCTGTTCTCAACTATCTGGCACTTTATACGAGCCAGGGACATATTTGTTGGACCAGGTTACCATGCTTTTCATGACGGGTTGCAGGTCCATGCCTTTGTCCGTCAGGTAATAGGCATAACGTTTAGGCCGCTCCTGATAGAGATCGCGCCGTATGATTCCCTCATGCTCCAGTCGTTTGAGCCGATCAGCAAGCAGGTTAGTTGGAATTTTCTCCAGTGAATCCTGAAGTTCCTTGAATGTGTGTTTGCCAAAAAACAGGTCACGCACCACTAGCAGGGTCCATTTGTCCCCCAGAATATCCAGAATACAGGCGATAGGACAATGTGATCGTTTACAGTCAGAAGACGATGTTGTGTTATCTGTAGTCATGAGGAATAGTTTAGTCTTATAACTTGCAAAATGAAAGTGACTTGGCTAGACTTTGGTTGCTTTTAAAATGAAAGTTACTAAATTAACAGGTGACGCCATGAAGATAAAGCTTTACTACATGCCTGGGAGCCGTGCACAGCGTGTGCGCTGGATGCTGGAAGAACTTGGACTGGATTATGAAATGGAAACTGTTGATTTATTCAAGGGTGAGGGTAACACCCCGGAATACCTGGCAATTCATCCACTAGGCCAATTACCGGCAATCAGGATAAATGACGAGGTGATGATCGAGAGCGGCGCCATCGTTCAGTGGCTGGCAGAGATCCACCCTGATAAAGGTCTGGCGCCCGCAATAGATAAGCCGGCGCGTCGCAAGTTTGACCAGTGGATGTATTTTGCTGTGGCCACGCTGGAGCCGCCTGCCTGGGAGATCATACTGCACCGCGACATCCTTTCTCCAGAGGTGGCGGTGAAAGAGATAATCCCTTACGCAACCAGGCGCATGCAACAGGCGCTGGATACACTGGAAAAGACCATGACAGGATGTGACTACCTGGTAGACGATCGCTTCAGTGCAGCCGATATCATGATGGGTTATATCCTGATGTGGTTCCCTGAGATGCTGGTTTCATGTCCAGCATTACAGGATTATGTCGCACGCCTGCAACAGCGGGCGGCCTATCAAAGAAGTAAGGAAAACTGATATTACCAATAATTTTATCGAGCTGGTCAAAGCGGAAAACAAACTTCGACAATAAGATTTTTCAACAACAAACTGGAAGGAGAGGAAACAACTATGAACACACTAACAACAGAATTGTACTGGCTGACTCTTACTGTGCTGATGACTGCTTTCATGTGGGCGCCCTACATCATCAACCGATTGATGGAGCAAGGACTGGTGCCGGCTTTATGGGACCCGCAGGGGGAGACGGGCACACAGGTCGCCTGGGCGGAACGTATGATGCGGGCGCATCAGAATGCCGTCGAAAATCTGGTACTGTTTGCACCGCTGGTTCTCTCCTTACATGTTACAGGGTTAAATAATGAAACAACTGCAACAGCATGTATGGTGTACTTCTATGCACGCCTCGCACATTACCTGGTGTTCTCTTTCGGTGTTCCCGGCTTGCGTATCCCGGTCTTTGCCGTAGGTGTTGTCGCGCAACTCGTGCTGGCGATGACTCTGTTAAACTTGCTCTAGCAGGAATTTTGATAGACAGTAACATTACTGTGCTGTTAATTGCCAGAGAAATGAAACTGCGACATTAATCCGGCATGTTCAGCAATGACACGCAGTGAAACCATCTATGGAGGCTAAACACCCGCATCCATGCGGGTGATGGGCATTGCTCGATATGCCGGACTTATGTCTCGATACAGATTAATGCTGATTTTATCAGCTGTATTAACATCCCCAGGCATTGAAATAAAGTTAACGGGACAGCATTATAAGGAATAAATATATTGTAGAAAAATAAAAAACACGATGTATAGTGTATAAACAATAATAATAACAACCGGTAACACAACAAAGGTACTTCATGAACAAAGATCCAGAACTTCTAGCACAAACCCTTCCCGGCGGGGTAATGCTGAACGCCTACCCTGACAGCATTGGTAAGAATCTGGCTGACATTGTTGAATTTCTCAAAAGGCCTGAGCTCAGGGACGCCTTTTCGCTGTTTTACATTCTGCCGACGTTCTTCCACAGCGACCTGGATCGCGGTTTTTCCATCATCGATTACGATATCAATGAAGAGCTGGTGAGTCCTCAGGATCTTGAGGATTTGAATGAGCTTGGTATCCAGATCAAGCTTGACCTTGTGCTCAATCACCTGTCCGTACGTTCGCCACAGTTTATCGACCTGCTGGAAAAAGGAAATGAATCAGCCTACCGGGATTTTTTCATCGACTGGAATGAATTCTGGAAGGACTATGGCAACATGGGAGCTAATGATCACGTGATGCCGGAAGAAGAACATCTACAAAAGCTTTTCATGAGAAAACCCGACCTACCTATTTTGAAATTACGCTTTCCTGATGGCAGCCTTCAGGCATACTGGAACACCTTTTATCAAAAAGTAGAGTTCAATGAAATAACCGCTGCAGACTTCGCCCATATCGAGGGCATGGATGATCAAGGGGCATCGGACATCGCGCATCACATCAAGGTAATCATCAAGGACAAGGGACAACTGGAATCTTGTGACATGGAAGACATTGTCAATTGCAATGGCGCCAACGTAAGCAAGGAAGATTTAATCAAGGCAGTCTGCCACAAGCGTGAATTCCTCGGGCAGATGGACCTCAATGCCCGTTCCGAGCAGGTCTGGCAATTTTACGATGACACACTTCGCAAACTCAGCGAGTGTGGCGCAAAAATAATCCGTCTCGATGCATTTGCTTACCTGCATAAAGAACCCGGTCAGCCGAATTTTTTCAACCGCCCTGGCACCTGGGAATACCTGCAACGGCTGCGGGGTATTGCGCAGAAATATGACTTGATCATCTTTCCTGAGATCCATGCTGAATACGGTGCTGGCATCCACGAAGAAATTGCTCGGGAAGGTTACCCCATCTATGATTTCTTTTTCCCTGGCCTGGTGATTAATGCTCTGGATCGGGGCAACAGCGAAGCCCTGTTGCGCTGGATCAATGACATTCAGAGCAAGGAATTACAGACCATCAATATGCTCGGCAGCCATGACGGGATTCCGGTGCTCGACCTCAAGGGCAAAAAGGTCAATGGTTCATACAGGCCGGGTTTGCTGAACGATGAACAGATTGACGCCACCGTCGAGGCCATTATTGAGCGCGGTGGCCTGACCAAAAATTTGTACGGCGCTGATGGTAAAAAAATCGACTACTACCAGGTCAACGCAACTTTCTTTAGTGCGTTGGGAGAGGACGAGCAAAAGCTGCGCCTGGCCCGTGCCATTCAGATGTTTATGCCCGGTGTTCCACAGGTTTGGTACCTGGATATTTTTGCCGGAACGAACGACTACGCAGCAGCGGAAAGAGGGCGTACCGCCGGGCACAAGGAGATTAATCGCACCACATTAAAAATGATCGACATCGAAACCGGAATGAAGCACCCGATTGTACTGGATCAGCTCGAACTGATCCGGCTACGCAACACTTCACTCGCGTTTAAAGGAGAGATGAAGGTCATCGAGACCGAACCTCAGCTATTACATATTGCCTGGCAGCACCCGGGGGCCAGTGCAAGGCTGGAGGCCGATCTTCGCAACCACAGCTTCACGATCTATCATGGCGCCGGTCGCGATGAAGAAGTGCTGATGTCTTTTGAGTCTTAAACTACCATGGAGCATAATATGAAAATTCTTGCCACCGACCTGGACCGGACGTTACTGCCGAACGGTAGCTGGCCGCCAGACCCCGGCGCCATCGAACTTTTCAATGAACTTACACAAAGGCATGAAGTGCTTGTTGTCTATGTGACCGGAAGGAACCTGAAACTGGCAGAGAATGCAATAAAGGAATACGGTATCCGCTACCCCCATGTGCTCATTGGTGACGTCGGCACCTCGATCCGAAAATACGAGCAAGGACAGTGGAGTCCATTTGGCGGATGGGATGCCCACGTCAAACAAACCAGTCCGAGGTGGGATGCTGAGACAGTTCGTAGCGCCGTGACTGGAATAGAAGGATTGACCGAGCAGGAGCGTGAGCATTGCGGCCCTTTCAAACAAAGCTACTATGTCGATCATGACAACAATGAGGTGATACTGAAGGTCGTCGAAGAGCGGATCAAAGGTAAATATGATGAGGTCATTGTTTATAGCTTTGACTCCCAGTCCGGCAAAGGCCTGCTCGATTTTCTGCCGCAAAGCGCAACCAAACAGACCGCGCTTGAATACATCGCCGAGGAACTTGGCGTCAACAAAGCAGACGTGGTTTTCTGTGGCGACAGCGGCAATGATGTGTTCCCGCTCACGGCTGGCTTTTCCGGCGTACTGGTTCGCAACGCCGACGACCAGCTCGTGACCAATGTAAAGCGGGCATCCGAAACAAACCCTGAAATCAGACTCTATTATGCCAAAGGCGACTTCAAGGGCTTGAGCGGTTATTACACCAGTGGTGTCATTGAAGGCGCCTACCACTATGGTATTTTCAACGACACCGATTAAACTGCCTGCCAGCATAACTGCTACAATTTAAGATCTTAAATAATATAGTATTGCTCCGTGTAATATAACAACCATGCAGTCCATCGTCTCAATCAAGGATCTATCAAAAACATACCAGTCTGGTTTTCATGCATTGAAACAGGTCAGTCTCGATATTGCCGATGGTGAAATACTCGCCTTACTGGGGCCAAACGGTGCGGGTAAAACCACCTTAATTTCCATCATCTGCGGTATCGTATCACCCAGCTCAGGCACGGTATCAGTGAACGGTTTTGACAATATTGCTGATTACCGTAAAACACGGGAATTAATTGGCCTGGTTCCACAGGAACTCACCCTGGGCCAGTTTGATACCGTGATGAATACCGTGCGATTCAGCCGCGGCCTGTTTGGCAAGAAAAAAGATGATGCCTATATCGAACAGCTGCTGAAAGACCTGTCTTTATTCGATAAAAGAAACAGTGAGCTAAGAGCATTGTCCGGCGGCATGAAACGCCGGGTGTTAATTGCCAAGGCCCTATCGCATGAACCCAGAATATTGTTTCTCGATGAGCCAACCGCCGGTGTTGATGTTGAACTGCGTAAAGACATGTGGAACATTGTACGGCGTCTGCGCGAGTCGGGTGTCACCATTATCCTCACCACCCATTACATCGAAGAAGCAGAAGAAATTGCTGACCGCATCGGCGTCATCAGCAACGGTGAGTTATTACTGGTTGAAGACAAACAGGCCCTGATGCATAACCTGGGTAAAAAACAGTTGGTTGTTGAGTTGAAAGAAGCGGTCACCAGCTTGCCGCAATCACTGGCAAATTACGATCTGATTTTGTCAGACGATGGCAACGAACTTACCTATACCTACGATAGCATGAGTGATAGCACCGGCATCACCGCCTTGCTGCAGGCTATTCATAGTGAAGGGCTGACACTGAAAGACATGCATATCACACAGAGTTCACTGGAAGATATTTTTGTTGATCTGGTTAAGACCGATCAGGTGAGGTTTGATCAGGCCAAAATTAATCAGGCCCGGGTTGATCAGGCCAGTGATGATTCAGACAGGGTGAAGCAACAATGAATTTCCAGGCGATAAAAGTAATCTTCAAGTACGAGATGCTGCGAGCATGGGAGACCCTGTTTCAAAGTTTTGCATCGCCGGTAATATCAACCTCGCTGTATTTTATCGTGTTTGGCTCGGCTATCGGTTCGCGCATACAAAGTATAGATGGAGTCTCTTACGGTCTGTTTATTGTTCCTGGGCTGACCATGTTGTCATTACTCACGCAGAGTATTGCCAATGCTTCCTTTGGCATCTTCTTTCCAAAATTCACCGGCACTATTTACGAGGTCCATTCGGCGCCCATCTCTTTTTTTGAAATAATCATCGGTTACGTCGGCGCTGCTGCAACCAAATCGTTGATCATCGGTTGTATTATCCTGGTGACCGCCAGCTTTTTTGTCGAGCTGAATATCGCCCATCCCGTATGGATGCTGGCATTCTTGATTCTCACCTGCATATCCTTCAGCCTGTTCGGTTTCATTATCGGCTTATGGGCAAACGATTTTGAAAAATTGCAGATCATCCCACTGTTAGTAATTACCCCGCTGGTATTCCTTGGCGGCAGTTTCTACTCGGTAAGCATGCTGCCGCCTTTCTGGCAGACAGTAACACTGTTCAACCCGGTGGTTTATCTGATCAGCGGCTTTCGCTGGAGTTTCTTCGAAGTCTCGGATGTCAGTGTCGGCATTAGCCTGGCAATGATTCTTGTGTTTTTGACTATTTGTATCGTTATTGTGGGCTGGATGTTTAAGACAGGGTATCGGGTAAAGCAATAAGGCTTAGATGGAATTAATTGTTAATCTGAGCTGGTTTGTTGTGCGAAGTGGTTAAAGAATAATCCCTCCGTTCCCAATGTCAGTAAGTTAAGCTCTATTTGCACCTGCACAGAATGTTAATACCCTAACTTACTGGCATTGCCTCCGTTCACTTTAATTATTGATGCATTTGAAAGTCAGCAAGCTAATGTTAGGCTAACTGATTAAGTTGCGCGGTATATGTATCAGATACTCAGGCTGATTTCAGAGCATCTAACACTTCGTTATTTTCATTTGTGTTTTCAATTGTGCTTGCCTTAATCTGTGTCAGAAATTTTTCTGCCCAGTGCAACGCTTGTAATCCGTCTGTGTTGAGTTGGCCTGAATGAATCACACCTTCATTAAACGTAATATACAGGAGTATGGTGGCAGCCTGCTGTACGTCCCAGCTTAAACCTTTGTTATTTGCTGTGTACCACGCCTTGACCACGCGCCTAGAGTAATCAAGAGGTATTTCTTCATGAATATCAGTGTTTGTATATCGCGCTAGAGCCTGGTGTAACTCGCCATATTTAATCATAGGGCACTCCTTGATGCTTTCCTGCGCCGGAGCAAGCAGGCAGATCATTGATTATATTTAGGGTGTTTTCTATCAAGGCAATGGTTTTTACTGTTTAATGTGACATAACAATTTCATCGGCTTATCTTTAACCAAGTATAGTTACTAGTTTATATTTGTGTGGTGGATATAAAACCTTGTTGTTGGCAGCCAGGATCAGGTTGAAAAAGTTCAATATGCTTTATGCCTTACTGGTAGTTATATGACAGTGGTGATGATGTCAGAAGATTGTAAATTACATCCTTGTAATTCACCTTTCAGGTCATTTTGCAAACGCTCAATATTACAAATACTATCCTTGGTATTTGACCCATTAGGGGCCAGCTACCGCTGTTAAAATTATTCCTGATAAATTTGTGCTCCAGGCAAAATTAGTGCTTCGTGCCTCGTAATTGACGAGAAATATGCTAAATCCTTTTGTTATTGACTTACTGCATGTTTTTTCAGCTGTTTCTATGTAAGACTACTCTGCATTACTAAATTTTATTCAGGATGAATTAATGCTTGAGTCAGCTGAAAATTCAGCCGCACCCATGAAGAATAGCCCAATGAACAAAGAAGTTGTATTTCACGTTCACGGTGTCACCAAAATCTACCAGATGGGTGAGGTGCAGGTGCGTGCGTTGCGCGGTATCGATCTCGATCTGTACAAAGGCGAGTTCACGGTTCTGCTGGGTGCCTCCGGCAGCGGCAAATCGACACTGCTTAACATCCTCGGCGGGCTGGATTCACCCACCGACGGTCACGTGCAATACGCTGGCGGTGACCTGACCCGGGCCAGCGAAAAAGAGCTGACCGCCTACCGGCGTTACCATGTCGGTTTCGTCTTCCAGTTCTACAACCTTATCCCCAGCCTGACGGCACTGGAAAACATCGCCGTGGTCACCGAGATCGCGAAATCACCGATGCAGCCGGAAGAGGCGCTGAAGCTGGTCGACCTGGGTGACCGTCTGCATCATTTCCCGGCGCAGCTGTCCGGCGGTGAGCAGCAGCGTGTCGCCATCGCCCGCGCCATCGCGAAAAATCCCGACGTGCTGTTATGCGACGAGCCCACCGGCGCGCTCGATTCCAAGACCGGCATCGTCGTGCTGGAAGCGCTGCAGCGGGTCAACCAGGAACTGGGCACCACCACCGCGGTGATCACGCACAACGCCGGCATCGCGCAGATGGCGGACCGGGTCATCCACCTCGCCGATGGCCGCATCAGCCAGGTCGATGTCAACGAGACCCGAGCTCGAGCCGAGCCAGCTCAGCTGGTGAGTGTGACATGACGTAATGCTAGCCCTCGACATAAAACTCTGGCGGGAACTGTGGGACATGCGCATGCAGGCGCTGGCCATCGCCATGGTCATCGTCAGCGGTGTCGGCATCTTCATCATGTCGCTGAGCACGCTCGACTCTCTCTATGAGACCCGCGAAACCTATTACCGCGACAACCACTTCGCCCATATCTTTGCCTCGCTGAAACGCGCACCGCTGTCGCTGGTAAAACGCATCGAAGACATCCCCGGTGTCGATAAGGTCGAGACCCGCGTGGTCGCTTATGTGAACCTCGATGTCGAAGGCTTCGAAGATCCGATCAGCGGCCATATCCTGTCACTGCCCGATAACAGCCGCGGCCTGCTCAACCAGATCTACCTGCGCGAGGGCCGTCTGCCCGAGCCGGGCCGCGATAACGAAATCGTGCTCAGCGAAGAGTTTGTCCAGGCGCACAAATTGCAGCCCGGCGACAAGATCAGCGCCACCATCAACGGCCGGCGCAAGGCACTGACCATTGTCGGCATCGCGCTGTCGCCGGAGTTTATCTACCAGATCGCGCCCGGTGCCATGTTCCCTGACCCTCTGCGCTATGGCGTACTGTGGATAGCGCGGCAGCCACTGGCCACGGCGTATGACATGGAAGGTGCATTCAATAATGTCACGCTTACCCTGAGTCGCACCACGAACCGGGGCACCAACGAGCAGACCGTAATTGATCGCCTCGATGACATCCTGAAAGATTACGGCGGCATCGGTACCATCGGCCGCAAGGACCAGTTCTCCAACCGTTTCCTGTCCGAAGAACTCAAGCAGCAGCGCACCATCGCCACCATCTTCCCGGTCATCTTTTTCGGTGTCGCCGCCTTCCTGCTCAACGTGGTCATCAGCCGTCTCATCCGCCTGCAGCGTGAAGAGGTCGCCACGCTGAAAGCGTTCGGTTACAGCGATCTCGCCGTCGGCCTGCACTTCATCAAACTGGTGCTGCTCATCGTCAGCCTGGGCGTTATTAA
>CAVYHW010000063.1:0-26685 GCA_963768215.1 uncultured Gammaproteobacteria bacterium | reverse complement strand
GTGTACAGGTAGTTGGCGACTTCCTTGCCATCAATTTTGATGTTTACAGAGTCGAGTTCGAAATACTCGCCAACATCCATCGAAATGAAGAACGCGACCTGCGAGTTGGCAGGAAACAACAACTCTTCCTCGAGAAGGAACAGGTCTCGATTAAGGTCCAGAACCTCCTTCTTCAAGGTCTGCACATCCTGATCCAGACTTCGGAACTGGTCACGGGATTCCGACTCAGAGGCCTGCACACTCATTGCCTCGGCCATCGCGGCATCCGCATTCATAGGGGCCGCGTCCTGTGCTGCTACAGAAATGCTGACTGCGAGTATCGCGATGGCCGCCAGGTTTATAAATGTCTTTGTCACTGCGTTACTCTCTTAACAATGAGCGAATCTGTACCCGGGCTTCCGACTCTATGCGCACTCCATCTATGACGTGGCGGGCCTGCGCGACGCCTTTGCAAGGCTCAACGTTGACGTGCACACTCGCAGCGCCGAAATCGAGCTGGTGCAGCGCATGAACCGGAATCTGACGGCCATCTACTGGGCGATTGCCCTGGTCGGCCTGGTGGGGTTTTCGCTGTCACTGGGGGCGAGCCTGTGGGCGAATATAGACCGCAAGCGCAAGGAACTGTCGGTGCTGCGCCTGGTAGGATTCCGCACTGCCGACATCGTCTGGTTTCCCATGGTGCAGGCGCTGTTCACCGCCGTCCTGGGCTGGGCGCTGGCGGTGGCAATATACCTGGCCACAGCCCTGATCATCAATGACATGCTGGCGGCACAGCTGGAAACTGGACAACAAGTGTGCCGGTTGCTGCCCTGGCACTACGCAATAGCCCTGCTACTGACCTGCACCGCCGCCGTGCTCGCGGCTGGGCTTGCCGGCCTGCGTTCGGCACGCGTCGAACCATCCGAGGGTCTGCGAGACCTGTGACACAGGTTTTGCTTTACTGAGTCCATTGTTGGCTGTACTAGCGAGTTAATCTAATAACGTTGAAAGTCGGCTACAATCAATAAGTGACGACATAAAGCCCACCGATACGGTGCCGGCTCAGGTTAGTGCGATTACATCTAAACGATATTCATCAATTAAATTACCGAGGCCAGTCTATGCTCCCGAACTTAACCGCCAACGAATCCCGAATAATTGGCTGCTTAATGGAAAAATCCATTTACACGCCGGATCTGTATCCGCTGACGCTGAACGCACTGACCAATGCATGTAATCAGAAGTCCGGGCGTAATCCAGTTATGTCACTGAATAAGGGCGTGGTGCAGCATACCGCTCGTGATTTACGGGACAAACATCTGCTGCATATTGAAGAGAATTTCAAGAATGGTATTGAGAAATATAAGCAGAGATTCTGTAATACCCGGTTTGGTGATTACCAGTTTGACCCACCGCAGTTCGCCATCGTTTGTTTGCTGTTGCTGCGTGGCCCGCAAACACCTGGCGAGATAAGGGCGCGCAGTGAACGCATGTATGCATTTGCCGACAACGCTTCGGTTGTTGACGCACTAAACAGCCTGCTTGAGGTTAGTGACCCACTCATTGTAAAACTGCCGCGCACGCCGGGGCGAAAAGACTCAGAGTATATGCATTTATTCTCCGGCCCCATTGATGTTGAAGCGCACACCATGAAAGTAATGGATGCAACAACAGCAGAGCGTTCCAGCAAGTCCGATCTGGAGCAGAGAGTGGCGAAGCTGGAAGCGGAAATTGTAGAACTCAGGGCACTAATAAAGAGCTGAATGCCTTTCCTGTCGCGGCTTGCAATCCGAGCTGTTAAGCTAAATATTTGGGGACAAAGTAAAAACTAATGACTGTCCGCTCATTGGCCGCACTTTCCCTGTTGATGTAATTATATGAGGGTCTATTACCGTACATTTAGGGCATTCAGTAAATCAAATGTTTGATCGTTCAGGGCCGGCTAATCCTTCATCAACACATTACTTCAAAAACAAAAATGCGGCCAGATAACGAACTCTCTGTATTAGTAACTATTATCTATAGAGTGGCACCGAAGATTGAACATGTTCCCAGTCTTTTTCTGTTAGAACGCTTTTAATTATTGGATGCACCCTTTCTTCTTCAATATAGATGTGGTGTCGCTGCCTGATAAGAAATGTTGACAGTTCATTCTTTATCTCTTCACTGGAAACAGCACCGCTTTTCAACAATTCAAGAGTGTTTTTTAATTTTCGTGTTTCCATTTCCAGTTCCGTATGTTCTGTTATCAACTCTTTAATTAACTTAACCTCATCTACACGCTCAAGTAAAATTGAGAAAATCTGGTCTTCTAACGGGTGATGTACCTGTTCCGGATAATCCTGAATATACTCAATTACACTCCGCATTAATGAGTAGTCTGGTGTACCGCCTCGACATATATCCAGAAACTGCATCTCCAGCATGTCCAGTGTCTTCAGAATCTGGTCATGCTCAATTTGTAATCTGGCTAGCATATTTTTTACCTTTATAGTTGATCATGAGCATTTATTCCGCCCCGTATGTTCAAGAGGTATAAAAAGAGGCATAACTGTTAAAGTTATGCCTCTTTTGATGTAGTCACAATGCAATCAAGCATTATGCATTTCCTGACGATGAGGATTTTTGTTTGATTAGCAAATTCATTATACTCTAACATTAAAATATCAGGATTTAATTAACTATGATTTTTCTCAAATTACCTGTTATTAAAAGCCCGACCTGAAGACCTATTCATGACCACATTTATACATTTAGTTCATCAGCTCAAGAGCGAAAATTCGGCCAATATCTGTCATTCGTAACAAAAAAAACGACAGCCATAAAGACTGCCGCTATCATTCCAGGAATTAGTCTATGTTTATTATTTGGTTACGTTAATGACCGTTTATATCTCAATGGACCGCCAAATTGCCACGCCCTTCCAAAGCACCATCAAACAGACTGCGAATGCTTGAGGTATCTTCTAATTCCAGCGCTTTCGTGCTTAACTGCTGCAATTCCTTATGTGTAAAAGAGCGTATTGCTGATTTTACTTTTAACAAATTAGCTGCACTCATACTTAAAATATCAACCCCAATTCCAACCAGTGCCAGCGCCGAAGCCGGGTCACCTGCCATTTCGCCGCAAACACTTACCGGTTTGTTACTGTTATGTGCAATGTCTACGATATGCTTTATTGAAGCCAGTACAGACGGGTGCATACAATTGTAAAGATCAGCAACCCGTTTATTATTTCTGTCAACTGCCAGTAAATACTGTGTTAAATCGTTGCTTCCAACCGAGAAAAAATCAACACGTTTTACAAACGTCCGCATTTGATAAACAGCTGACGGCACCTCGATCATTAATCCGATTTCTGGAAAAGGATTGTTTATGCCTTCATCCTGTAGTTCTTTATGTGCTTTTTTGATCAGGCCAAGGGCTTCATCTACCTCACTTAAATCACTAACCATTGGCAGCATTAAACGCAGATTATTCTGATAAATATTTGCCTTAAGAATGGCCCTGATCTGCGTCAAAAATATTTCCGGGTGGTCCAGCATAATGCGTATGCCGCGCCAGCCGAGAAACGGGTTTGCTTCAACCACGGGAAAGTAAGGCAATGCCTTATCACCGCCAATATCCAGTGTGCGAAAAGTAACGGGCAACGGTGAAAAACTTTGCAGGACATACCGGTAGATGTTTGCCTGCCTGTCTTCGCCAGGGAACCCTTTACTCATCAGAAAAGGGATTTCTGTACGGTAAAGCCCAACACCCTCGGCGCCACATTGCAATGACGGTGATATATCCTGCAACAGGCCGGTATTAACATATAACGGAACATGCATGCCATCAATTGTCTCAGATGGTTTATCAATTAACTTTTCGAGCCTGCTATCAAGCAGTTTTTCTTCATGTATTAAGCGCTGATACTCTTCCAGTACAACTTCAGAAGGGTTAACGATTAACTGCCCGCTATTACCATCTACGATTATTTGCTGTGCCTGAATGTGATTGACCGGCAAATCATCAACCCCCATTATTGAAGGAATGCCCAGGGCGCGAGCTATAATAGCAACGTGCGATGAAGCCGAACCTTTAGCTGATATGATTGCGACCAGGTTTTTCACAGGCACTTCTGAAAACTGTGAGACAGTGATTTCCTCGCCGACCAGCACTACCTGCTCGCTTACCTGTCCTGTCACCTGCTGATAACTGGTTTTGCGTGATTGCAAATGCACCAGCAGACGCAGACCTATATCTTTTATATCTAGCGCACGTTCTCGCAAATAAACATCATCCATAGCAGCAAACTGCCTGATATGTTCGTTTATTGTTTGCCGCAGTGCACCCTGGGCCCACTGGCCGTTTTTAATTCGCATAATGACACTTTCAATTAATTCATCACTTTTCAATATCAGGCCATATACATCAAACAGCGCTAACTCCTGACTTGAAACAATACCCTGCATACGTTGCGACAGCTCTTTGAACTCATTGTCAACATTATTTACGGCTTCATTAAATACTGCTATCTGCTGCTCAATCTCATCTTCAGCAATGCTGATATCAGGCACCGCGTCCAGGTTTGCATCAGGGAATACAATCAGCGCCTGCCCGATTGCGATACCCGGTGAGCCGCTCAATCCATCTAAGATTAAAGAGTTGTTATTTCCATCTTCGAGCAGGTGGTTCAGTTCACCCATTTTCTCTGCATGTGAAATTGCACCGGCCAGTTGCGCTGCCAGTGTTACCAGGAAAGCCTCGTCACTTGCCGAGAAGCGCCGGCTACTGGTTTGGCGAACGACCAGCACGCCATGGACATATCGATGTTGTATTATCGGAACGCCGAGAAATCCATGAAATGAGACTTCGCCGGTTTCCGTAACAAAACGGTAATTCGGGTGCTTATGCGCATCCTTAATATTGAGCGGTTCTGCCAGGTTAAATACCAGGCCGACAAGACCCTGATCAACATTAAACTTTATCTTGCCAATGGCGCCAGGATTTAAGCCATCCGTTGCCATTAAAGTTAACTGCTCGTTCTTCACGTCACGGTAATAAACCGACGCTGCGTCAACACCCATAACCTGTCTTATGTGCCGAACAGTAATATCAAGCGCCTGCTCCAGGCCGGGCGCTTCATTTACGTCCTGAATTATCATTCCCAATGAACTGAGCATCTTATTTTTCATGGTTCTTTACTAACTCTACTGACAGGAACACCTGCAATTACAAACATAAAAAAACCCCGGTCATGACCGGGGTTTTAGAATCAGGCAATGGCGAACGCCTTATAGAGAAGTCACCTGATAATTTTCCAGTTACTGTAATTCACCTGCTGGTATTGTATAACTATCGACACATTCCTGCACATACTGGTTTAATTCAGCCTGATCTTCAATGCCAGCCAGTTGTGCCTGTTCGTTGCAATATGCACTGACATCGTCATTTTCGTTTGAAGCTTCAGTCGCATAAGCTGTACTTAGTAATGCTGTTAATGATAATAAAATCAGTAATCGTGCAATTTTCATGTATATTCTTCTCGTATTAAATATAAGGACAATTGTTCTGCCACACTTCTTTCTGTAAGGCAGAATCCCGTGCTTTTTATGCCAATAATAACGGCGAGTAAAGTGAATAAAATTGCATGTCACAATCACTTTTTTCGATTAACATTGCAGCTATTATGATGATTTTACGTACTCCACTTTGCCTTAACAAAATCCGAACATATTGAGGTATTAAACTATGGACGTAGGACTATTAAAGGCTTTCCTTGAAGTGTATCGTGCAAAACATTTTGGTCGTGCTGCCAATAATCTTTTTATCAGCCAGTCTGCCGTCAGCGCCAGAATTAAACAACTTGAAGATGAGCTAGGTATCCGGCTATTTACACGTGACCGTAATAACATTGAACTAACCAGCGCTGGCAAGAAATTTCTTATCTATGCAGAAAACATTCTTAACACCTGGAACAGGGCGAAACAGGAAATAGCAATCCCGGAGGGTGTCGACACATTACTAAGTGTTGCTGCGTTACCAAGTATCTGGGACATGTTTCTTGATGACTGGTTAAGCTGGGTGCGCAAAAATAACTCTACAACGGCTTTACAGGCCTCTGTAATGCGATCAGATTCCTTATTGCGAAGTCTTCTTGATGGAGCCCTGGATCTTGGATTTGTATTTGATCCACCCAAAACACCGCAACTGCTTGCCAAAGAACTGCTACCTGTTCCCTTAATACTGGTTTCTTCTGAAGCTAATACAAGTGCTGCAGAAGCGGTAAATGAAAATTATATTTTTGTAGACTGGGGAACATCTTTTGGAATGATTCATGCCAGGCAATACCCTGACATCCCGCCACCAGCATTAAGGGCCAGCGTAGGAAGAATAGCGTTGAGCTTTCTTAATAACTGTGGTGGTTCAGCTTATCTACCAGAGGCAATGGTAAGCGAACAACTGGGGACATCCCTGTTCAAGGTTGAAGATGCACCGGTCATTCACAAAGATGCTTACGCGCTCTATTCATCCTCAAGCAGTAAGAAAGATACCATTGAGAATACATTAAGCTGGTTTGATGATAATTAGTCCCAGTCATCATAATCTTCTTTAAGCAAACGTTCCAGCGCCCTTTCTTCCATTACTTGCTCAAGACGTCGACGTGCCACAGCAGAGTCTTTTAATGAAACCGGCTTATTTTCTATATCATCAAAATCATCAAGAGTTTCATCATTATCAAATGAAGCACCATCTTCTTCTGCGTTATTTTTGTCAGTCACAAAACTGTATCTCTTAGATAAAATAATAAACTGCGATTATCATCAGCCTGTCTGCTTAGTAAAGAAAATATTTGTGATCGTGACGATCAATAATATAGATCAACATAACTCTTATTCAGGCTTTCAGCCAATCTACTAAAATATAAATCAGCTAACTCCAGCATTGACTCCATAGTTCATATAAAGCGGTTCAGCTATATTGCAATAATCAGCTGCAGCTTTCAGCATAACCTTAAAGCCCTTATCCATCGAATCAAATTTGAATCCTCGTTGTACAAGAAGTTGCTCCATTCTGACTGATGCAGGCAAACAACGTGCATAGACATCCAGATATAGAAAGCGATTCAAAATACTGTCAAGAATCTGGCTGCCGTAACCTTTGCCCTGATGACCCTTAATTACGGAAATTGCATATATCTCGTAACAACTGCTACCGGGTGTAGCCTCACTTATTATCACCATTGCCACCCGTTTGTTGTCTGCTGAATAGACTGTCGCCTGAGCATGCCTGTTATCCAGTAATTTTTGATTATTGATAACAGACTTTATTTCTTTCTTCATGCATTCGACAACGACCTGGTTGTCAACATCAATTAAATAATGGCCTTTCCTGGCGCCATAAAGAATACAACTGTTGATAAAATGGATATCAGTTATATCGGCGATACGTTGTTCTAGCATTGTAGTTGCCACGGTGGTGATAATTTCGCGGCATGCTAGTAAATACCTGCGCTTGTGTCTAACGATATAAAATGATGGTGACAATCGAATTATTTAATCAAATCTCCATTAAATGGTGACGGGATTATATTTTTCAGATTCTATATACTGGCAAAATTATTTTTATCGTGTACTAACATCACGCAACGTGACGTTTGTCACTTAACAGCAGTCAAACTAATTAACATTTATACAGTGAGATAATTGATGGAATTTCTGGACAACATTAACAGTACCGGAGAAGCATTACTAAAATTATGGGAAACCGTATTAAACAATCTGCAGGACATATCTGTTGCTGTGCAGGTATTGTTTGTTATTAGTGTTTTTATATTAGTTAAACTTTTGATACAGCCCCGTCTCAACTCGTATTTAACTACAGCCGCACAAAATACTTTACTGCCCTATTCCATCAAGAAGCCGATATATGCCATCCGCACCCTGAGTGGTGACCTGGCGTGGCTGATATTACAGCGCATTGGCATCGTGATCGCAGAAAGCTACGGCCATCCCGTTGCTATATTAAAAGTTGTCACCAGTCTGCTGACCGCCTGGGTCATCATCCGGATGGCATCATTACTGGTGAAAAACCGCACCCTGTCACTTAGCATCAGTATTTTTGCGTGGACAATTGCGGCATTAAATATATTTGGCCTGCTTGATAAAACGATCATACTACTCGACAGCTGGTCTGTTGAGCTTGGTGGCATCCGTATTTCACCACTGTTTACCCTGAAAATTGTTATTTTTACCTGGCTATTTTTCTGGGCGGCAAACAGCATCTCCGGCATTATAGAAAGACTGCTGAGCCGTTCTACCAGTCTGTCACCGAGTATCCGTGTTCTCACTGGGAAACTGACAACATTTTTGCTTTACGCCATTGCCCTGCTGGTGGCAACGTCTTCTGCCGGCATTGATTTAACGGCTTTTGCAGTTTTCACTGGTGCCCTCGGTGTTGGCCTTGGTTTTGGCCTGCAAAAGATATTCTCCAACCTGGTCAGTGGCGTTTTACTGTTAATGGACAAGGCGATTAAACCGGGTGATGTTATCTCGGTAGGCCAGGGTTCATTTGGCTGGGTCAATTATCTTGGCGCCCGTTATGTTTCTGTGATAACCCGTGACGGTATCGAGCATCTGATCCCTAACGAGGAACTGATTACCCAGCGGGTGGAAAACTGGTCATACAGCGATAATAAAGTCAGGCTAAGGGTTCCTATCGGGATTTCTTATAATTCAGATGTAAGAAAAGCCATTCAACTGTGCATAGAAAGCGCTAATGCCTGTGAACGTATATTGAAAGACCCGCCAGTGACCTGTCCGGTCAGGAACTTCGGTAACAGCTCTGTGGATCTGGAGTTGCGCATGTGGATTCTGGATCCGGAAAAAGGCAGAGCGAACATTATCAGCGAGGTGCTGCTCAATGTCTGGGACAGGTTTCATGAGCAAGGCATTAGCATTCCTTTCCCGCAGCAGGATTTACATATTAATACCGTGCTGGGAAAACATAATATCGCTGACGTGGTCAGTGAGCTGAAAACAACCAATGATCAGTAGATTATAATAAAACAATCATTGCTGTCCCGTTAACTGTTAGAGGCATGGACTGGAAGCCGTCGCCTGAGACCGTATGCCGCATGGACGCGGCATCCGAGCGTACATGGATGCCATGTTTTTTTCTTTCTGGACAGCGTGTCTCAGGCGACGGCTTCCAGTTCATGTCTCGGATAGTACAAATATAAACTCTTGCAGAGAGAGCAATGGTTTGTAGACCTCTCAGAAAAGTTAACGGGACAGCAATGTAAAACAATATATAGATTACAGAAAACAGCGTTACCCAGGATAGTGAAGAACTTTAAAACATACCCGATCTGAAAAAAGTGATGATTATTACATATTGCTATCCATCATGTTTATTACAGTATTACTACCCCTCTTTTTTGCACTCATGCTGCATATCAGACGAACAACACCAGCGAAAAAACTGAAGTATTTATTTTTTTGAATCATCATTTATGACATGGATATCTCGTTGTGGGAAAGGTATCGTAATACCTGCCTGCCGAAACTCACGATCTATCGCAACATTCATATCATGAGTTACATCCATCATTTTATCAATTTGCCTGATGAAACAGCGTAATTCAAATTCGAGGGCGCTATCACCAAAACGCCTGAAAAGCACCTTCGGGTTTGGCACCTCAGGACGATCTTTCAATATAAAAGGGTGATCCACCGTAACGCTCAATAAAACCCGTATAACGGTTGCGACATCTGATCCATAAGCGACACTTACTGGTATAGTAATTCTTCCCCATGGATCACGTAACATCCAGTTTGAGACCTTATTGGCGATAAGCTCCGAGTTTGGCACAATGACATCAGCGCGATCAAAGGTTTCTATCTGGGTAGAGCGGATGCTGATCTTGCGGACGTAACCTTGTGTATCGCCAACAACGATCCAGTCACCTGTACGCACCGGGCGTTCGAACAACAGGATCAGACCGGAAACAAAGTTGCTAACGACATTCTGCAGACCAAAGCCAATACCCAGAGATAACGCGCCAGCGATGATAGCAAGATTGGTATAACTGATTCCAGCAACGCCCAGCGCTATCAGAATAGAGATAGTAATCCCGGTATATCCACTGAGAGTAATGAAAGCTTCTCTTGCGCCATGATCGAGTCGAGTACGTTTTACGACATCAGTGACGACTCTAAGCTTGACCCACCGTGTCAGACTGAAACCAATCGCTAACACAGCGATGCCACCGAGAATCTGAAAAGGAGCTATATGCAATGAGCCCACAGCAAAGCCTTCTGTAGAGTATTGTAATAAGACCGTTATCCAGCGATCTGACTGTCCCCAAACCCAAAATGCCCATATTAAAAAAGTTGACCATATAAGTAACGATGTGACCAGGCGCAGCCAGATCAGACCGGGAACAAGTTCCTCAGAATTGAGCTCAAACCAGATACGAATTTTCTTTTGCCAGTTATAATGCCCGGCATCCAGACCGTCATAGATAAATGTCAGCAGTTTCGCCATCTGACTAAACACAATATATCCCAGAGCTGTACCGCCAAAACCTGTTAACAGGTATATCGCCAGGTTTCTGAATCCTAGTGTTTCAGCAAGGGCAATTATGAAAACGAAGAGTACCAGGGTTACACGTAGAGTTCGTGCGCTTGCCATACCCGGTATACGTCCTAGAATAATGGCTGTCCAAAGTGCACCAACCAGTAACATCCACGCCAGGATAGTACGCAAAAAGAAATAATATGAAGACGGCAGCTGGATTATCGCCTCTGTGGTTATCACTATGCCGCTGGCAATAACCAACGTCAGTATTATGCGAAGCCAGCGTTTAATTGCTTTTACATCACATTCTGCCAGCCCACGTAACAGGCAGGCAGACAACCAGATAGTTATGGCTATATCGAAGATTAACCATGCCAATCCGCCCAGCATAAAACTGGTTAATAGCGCGGGCGGCCATTGAGGCAATAATGCTGTCAGCAGCACGCCGATCACGGTGAATGTCAGCAACCAGGGAGACGAAGCTATCAGGCTTTGGGAAACAACAGATTTACACAGGTCACGACGTATACAATATCGTCGTGATAGAAAACCGATAGCGAACATTATTAAGGCAGTGAAGACAATAACCCAGCGTTCTGCTGAAGAAAGCAGTTGCCAGCCACTTTCGGCATTAAGTAAATTGGCAATAACCTGCGGCCATTCACGCGGATGACCGAGTACACCTATTACTACTTGAGGCGTTGAAGCCCCATGAGAAAGTAAACGCGCCATGAGCGCGGCCTGTTCACGTTTATCTATTTTCTCTATAAGTACCTGCGCAGTCTGGGCAAGTAATTCACAGGAGACACGCTCTTTATGCGCTTTATCGGCCTCTGTATCGAGCTCGTGTATAGAACTGTCTACCTCTTTTGCTTCACTTTTTGCTACTTCACCAATGGCTGCCAGCCTTTCTTTTAATGTTTGCACTTTTGTGGTGGTTGCAGTAATACATTCTTTTGCCCTGCTACGGATAAGGATCAGGCGTTTTCTGTATTCTGTTATCTGTCTGTTTGCCTGCAGTGAATTATCGGCTTTCTCCAGTGTAGTCTGCATTGCAGAAAGCTCATCGCGGACTGTAACGGGATCGAAATTAGCGATATCAGCCTGTGCCAGATTGAGACTGCTGATAAATAAAATGACAGTTAAAATAACCTTGTTAAACATTGATTAGTCCTCAGACCATGAGTGGCACTTACTTAAGCTATAACCCCTGTCATTGCGAGCGATAGCGCGGCAATCTTTAGCGTTTGGTACGCTCAATCAAGGGATTGCTTCGTACCTCGGTAATTGCTCCTGTATTACCCTAATAACCTGCATCCATGCAGGGATCACAATGACGGATACTTCGATAATGTATCTGAAAAGACTTAAGTAAGTGGCATTACTCAGACAATCATTCAGAGCGGTGAATTGTATCTTATAAATTGTTAATGACAAATGAGCCTTTCAGCACGAGCCAAACATATGCATGGTATTGCACGTGTCGCGGTTTCAGACAACTAGCGATAACCACAGTTAAAACCAGTTGCACGAACAAAAAACAGGCACAGCATACTTATGACGTCTCCTTGAGAGCACATCGGATATGGTTTTCAGGTAGCTGCCTGTACCCCCTCCAGTCATTAACATCTCATTAAAGCTGCTTTCCTGGTACTGTTGTCAGGCCAGCCGCGGCACTGCCGATCCAGTAGGCCAGTCCTTTATTCAGGAATTCTGTTACCGATATACTGTGTGACCCGTCACAGGAGAATGTCAGCCCCACTTTGCCGTTATAGATATTCAGTGTCCCAATTCGCAGGTAAACATTCTCATCAGCAAACCGAAGATCACGGAACGATTCAAGTACCTTACGGACAGATTCAGGCTGAACTTTAGCCGCTGCCGGGTAGGGTGTTTTTGAGAACATCAAACAAACATCAGGATCGATGAGTTCATCTATGGTGAGTGTACGATAACTATAGGGATCTGAGTGATTCCAGATGGTTGCACGATTGCTTGAAAAATAGAGCTCACAATGAAAAACACCATGATCAATGATCAGCTCTTCAATGACGGAAATAATTGCATCAATATATTGATCAAGTACACTTTCAATACGCTGCTGCGAAAAAAGTCCACTTCTGATTGACGGGTCGCCTTTCATCTGTATCCAGTCATTTGTCTCCTCATAAAGAGGCGCTGTTAATGGCAGCTTACGTAAATCAAAATGTGCGCTGATAAATCCAGCAGGCTTACCCTCAAGCTTAACAATTTGCAGTGCAGTCACGCTCGGCCGCTTGCTGTTTTCGCTAATGTAAGACTCCGACAATATGAAATCTGACGTTGGCAGAACAGATTTCATATAGGGTTGATTCGAGCGATCGGCTCCCAATGACTGCCTGTCCTCACCATCAGCACTGATCTTGGCGGTGATTTGAATGCCCTCGAGGTTGGTGGCAAACAACTGACTGCAATACGGTAAATTCGCCAGACCGATACGTAGTGAAGCTTCAAGGTCATCGATATCGCCCCACACTTCAGAGCAGGTAATGGCTAACCTTCCAAGAGGGTCAGAAAGGAATATGCTTAATGCATCACGTTGACGTGCGATGCACTGTTGAGCTGATGTGATCATATAATAACCGTATTGGTGCCCTCAAATATAATTTTATGTAGATTGTAAACAAGGTAGTAGTATATTAGGTTATCATCAATCATCACAGCAAAGCTGAAAAGCATAAACTTTACAAATATATTGATTGCTTTCTATGCACGTTTGTCACTAATACGCATGCGTGTGCCATCGCCTGACAGCTTGCACCTTACCTTTAACTCGACTGCCTGCAATTATTCGTCGCAATAAACTGGTAAATTTGTTAACTTGCTTAAAACTTAGTGTGACTCAAAACAAAAAAAGTTAGTCTAACCCTTCATTTCACCCACTTAATTTATAATCGGATAAATCTTAATGGATACTTTTCCCAGTATTATAGCCGTCGTGCTATTACTAGCAGCCAACGGTTTTTATGTGGCAGCCGAATTCGCCCTGGTCAAAGCACGTGGCTTTCGCATTGAAACACTGGCGGCTGAAGGCAGTGCCACAGCAAAACTTACGGTACGGATTCAGGCAAACCTGGAGTCTTATCTGGCGGCCTGTCAGCTCGGTATTACCATGGCGTCACTCGGACTGGGCTGGGTCGGTGAGCCTGCCGTTGCCGCCCTGCTCGAACCCCTTTTTACTAAAGCAGGACTGTCTGAAGGCGTGGTCCATACCAGCTCTTTTATTATCGGATTCTTGCTATTTTCTGCTTTGCATATTGTTATTGGCGAACAGGTGCCAAAAACCTTTGCTATTCGAAAGGCAGAACCTGTTTCCATGTGGGCAGCCTATCCTCTACACGCTTCGTATATACTGGCCTACCCGCTTAACTGGTTACTCAGCCGTGCAACCAGCGCAATCCTTTCCCTGTTCAATGTGGCTGAAGCATCACACGCTGAAGTATTTAGCAGTGATGAAATCAAAGGCATGGTTACCACCTCACAAGAACACGGTGAAATACACGAAAGGCAGGCCAGCATGTTACACAACCTGTTTGCGTTCGACCAACGTCAGGTGGGGCGAATCATGATCCCGAGCAATGCCGTACAAAGCCTGGATATCTCGGCGCCTGCCGAGGAAAACCTAAAGATCATCCGTGACACAGAACATTCGCGGTTTCCGTTAATCGATAGCAGCAATGACGATATTCTAATTGGCATCATACTCACCAAGGACATACATCGCGCCATGCTGCAGGGTGAAACGCAACCCTGGGCCGAGCTCAGCCGTTTTCGCCGTGATTCTCTGGTTGTACCTGAATCACAACGTATCGCCAAACTGTTTGACCTGATGCGTATCCGCCGCGCACATATGGCCTGTGTGGTGGATGAATACGGCGCCTTCATTGGCGTTATTACGCTTGAAGATTTAATAGAAGAAATTGTCGGTGACATACAGGATGAAACTGATACTGAACAGCCGAGTACCGCGGTCACTGTCATTGATGAAACCCACTGGGAAGCTGATGGCCTGATTTCACTGACAGACCTTGAACGCTCGATCGGACTTAAAATTGACGACGAGCTTGATGCCAATACATTGAGCGGACTATTCATGCAACGCCTGGCGCGAATGCCCGAAACTGGCGATGAAATTCTGGAATACGGTTATAAGTTACGTGTATTAAACAAAGATGAATATCGCGTAGGAACAGTCTACATCGAACTTCTATCTATCACTGAAGATATAAACACTGTGATAGAAGATGAGGCTAAAGATAAAACAGAAAATCACGATACTGAAAGTGGAAAAGAATAATACCGCTACCGATTTTAAAAACGATTATGACTGTTCAACACAATGAAATTGAGACTCAGAACGAGTCCGAAAAAGCAGAACTGTTAACACAGGTCATCGCTGACCTTGATGCCGGCAATCATGACAACATTACGTTAACACTGGAAGACACCCATCCGGCAGTAGTTGCCAACCTGATTGAATCATTGCCACAGGAGCATCGTAATGACCTGTGGCAGGCGGTACCGGATGAGCAGGAAGCCGAGATTCTGACTCACTTGCATGATGACGCACGTGACAGCCTTATTAACGTCATGGAAGAGGAAGAATTGCTGGCCGCAGCCGAATCGATGGCGCCGGAGGACCTGGCTGAGATCATGGATGACTTACCGCAGGATAGAAGCGACATGCTTCTTGAAGCGCTGGACAAAGATTACCGAAACCGCCTCGAGTTTGTGCTCAATTTTGATGAGGACAGTGCCGGTCGCCTGATGAGCAGAGATGTAATCAGCGTTCGTCAGGATGTAACAATCGCAGTGGTTCTTCGCTGGTTACGCCGACATAAAAAACTACCGCCGCATACTGACAGTCTGATGGTGATTGATGAAGCAGATCACTATCTCGGTAAAATCGACCTTGCAGACATCATCACCAGTGACCCCGACGAACTGGTAGCAACATTAATGCAGCAGGATACACTTGCTGTATGTGCCACCATGAGTGAGCATGAAGTTGCCGGCATTTTCGAGAAACAGGACCTGATCTCGGTTGCTGTAATAAATGAAGAAGGTCTGCTGCTCGGTCGTATTACCATTGATGATGTCGTCGATGTGATTCGTGAAGAGTCTGAACGTGCATTGCTTAACAGCGCCGGCCTGACAGAAGACGAAGACATGTTTGCACCGGTCCTGTCCAGTGCCATGCGTCGTGGCACCTGGCTTGGCATCAACCTGATAACTGTATTCGCCGCTGCCTGGGTAATCGGTCAGTTCGAAGAAGCGCTGGACAAAATTGTCGCCCTGGCGGTACTCATGCCAGTGGTTGCCAGCATGGGTGGTATCGCTGGCAGTCAGACCCTCACCCTGACTATACGCGGACTGGCCCTGGACCAGATTGCTACCGCCAACGTGCGCTGGTTAACCACCAAAGAATTTCTGGTTGGCGCTACCAATGGTGTCGTCTGGTCAATCGTGGTTGCGATTGTTTCCTACTTATGGTTTGGTGATATGGGCATTGCCCTGATTATTGGCGTCGCTATGATACTTAACCTGCTGGCAGCCGCCCTGTCAGGGGTAGCCATACCATTGTTATTACATCGCTGGGGAATCGATCCAGCACTTTCAGGTGCTGTTATTCTCACCACGGTCACCGACATTATTGGCTTTCTCAGTTTCCTTGGACTGGCCACGATGTTCCTGCTCTGATTGTCTCTGCTCAGATTAACCCAGGTGAAAATACTGCAGAACTTCGTTAATCAATTCTTTGCGCCCGCTGCGTACCGGGTAGACTGCGTGCATACGGTGCTCTATCAGGGGCGCCCCTTCAACCAGGAACAGACGTTTTTCTTTAATTGCCGATGCCACCATCACTGCGGGCAGGTACGCCGATCCACCCAGTACCTGAATATATTGCATCGCCATAGAACCACTGGCCAGCCGGGTCTGCGGCTCCGGGGCATCGGGAAACAAACGGCGATGCTGCAACGCATGTGTCAGACCCCAGTCTACCATCAGATAACCTTCAGCCAACGCTTCGTCCAGCGACAGGCCGGCTCTGTCTGCGACCAGACGTAACGGCAATCCAGCAATGTCCCATATCTGCAAAACTTCAAGCTGCGGTGGCTCAAGCATAAAAGCCAGATCCAGCACACCGTCAAGTAGCTTTCTGGTGAGTAGTTCAGGGGTGTGTAATTCTGCAATCAGCGCCATCTCAGGTAAAGCAGCACGTGCGCGGATTAATGAACCCTGTAATAATATATCCCACAATCGCAGACTACCGCCTACCGACAATTGCTGCTCTGCACCACCCACACTCACTTCCTGTCGAATTTTTCGCCATTCTGAAATCAACAAATCAGCCCGACTGATAAGACGGTTACCTTCAGGCGTTAACTGGATGTCCCGTTTAATTCGATCAAACAGCCGTACGCCGAGTATTTGCTCCAGTGATTTTATGCGAGAGCTTACCGCTGCCTGCGTTAGAAACATGGCCTCAGCCGCCTGACCAAAATGACGTGTGCGGCTGACTTCCAGGAAGGTACGTAATAGTTCAATATCCATAATAAATATAATTTGTCAAACTGATAGAAATTTATAGTTATTTTTATCATATAACTTGCCCTAAAGTACACCCTGAATTTAACCAGGAGGTACACCTTGAGCCAGAAACACTTTCAAACACTTGATGATCAGGGTTTAATAAAGTTAATCATTAAGCAACAGGTGGGCTGGCGCGACATGTTATCTGCCCTGCTACAGCGTCATCACAATGCACTGTTGACACGTTGCTATGTCTATTTAAAAAACCGTGAAGATGCTGAGGACGCGACACAGGAAACTGAATTGCGTGTATTTCGGGCGATTAAAAATTTCCGTGGAGATTCGAGTTTTCGTACCTGGCTATTCGCTATTGCCGATCGTCAGTGTTATGACCTGACTCACAGACGGGCACGACAAACAATCAACGACCATTTACGCGCACTGATCGCAATTCATGAAACAAATCTCAACAAAATAACGCAAACTACTGAACACCATAACATCGTTAATCATGCTCTAACCAGACTTCCGCAACAAGAACGTGACGTGATCATGCTGCGTTATTACACGGACCTTTCTTTGCAGGAGGTATCTTCAACTCTGGGTATTGGACTGAGCGCGACCAAAATGCGCATATATCGCTCACTGGAAAAGTTCACCGCGTTGTTAGAAAACGAACGATATGCCTGTACTTTTAAATAAATGATATTAAAACCGTAAATCATTTGTGACCTGAAAGCACAATAACACGTCTAACTTACTGACCATACTTGTACTGATATTATAAAAATAATAATAAGGAATAGCTGTGATGCACTTTTGCCTCTCTTATTGAGAGAGGCCTTTTTTATTATAAAGATCATGTTAGGTAACTGATGAAAACAATATGATTAAAAAATAACACGAACCTCTATCCACTATAGATGATGCTCGCGATCGAAGGTACAATGGCACATTGAATGCGATTTAATAAATGATCTTTATTAAATGATTTATATGTCACAAGTATCATTACATTTTTCAATTATATGACATCAATAACTGTTGGCTGGAGAGAGTGGGTTTTATTGCCGGATTTAGGTCTACCCAGGATTAAAGCTAAAATTGACACCGGCGCCAGAACATCCTGCCTGCATGCCTTTTCAGTAGAGCCGTTTACAAAAGATGGCAAAGAATGGGTACGTTTTGGTATCCACCCGCATCAGAAGGACAATGAAACCGAAGTTTATAGTGAAGCCGAAGTTTATGATAAACGCATGGTCACAGATTCAGGTGGCCATAAAGAAGAACGTTATGTAATTACTACTGACATTGTGTTAGCTGAACAATGCTGGCCAATTGAAATCACCCTGAGCAACAGGGATAACATGTTGTTTCGTATGCTGCTAGGGCGAACTGCAATGCAGCATAAGATTTTGGTAGATCCTGCCGCCTCTTTTTTGCTTGGACGGCCCCACAAAGACTGAAAACAAAATTTTTACTGGAGAAAACAATGAAAATAGGTATTTTATCACGCAACAAAAATCTTTATTCTACTCGACGTCTGGTTGAGGCCTGCCAGCAACATGGCCATGAAGCTGTTGTAGTGGATGTGTTACGCACTTATATGAATGTGGCATCCAGCAAGCCGGAAGCCCACTTCAAAGGTGAAATACTGCCGCATTTTGATGCCGTCATACCCCGAATTGGCGCGTCAGTCACTTTTTATGGTACTGCTGTGCTCAGGCAATTTGAAATGATGGGTTCATTTCCACTTAATGAGTCAGTGGCAATTAGCCGTTCACGTGACAAACTTCGTTCATTGCAACTACTCTCGCGTAAAGGCATCGGTATGCCGAATACCGGATTTGCCAACAACCCTGACGATACTCAGGACCTGATTAAGATGGTCGGCGGTGCACCACTGGTGATCAAATTACTTGAAGGCACCCAGGGAATTGGTGTGGTGCTTGCCGAAACAGCAAAAGCGGCGGAAAGTGTTATCGAAGCATTTATGGGGCTTAAGGCAAATATCCTCATTCAGGAGTACATTAAAGAAGCGGGCGGTGCAGATATACGTTGCCTGGTGGTCGGTGATAAAGTTGTAGCGACGATGATGCGACAGGCGCAGGCCGGCGAATTTCGCTCCAACCTTCACCGTGGCGGTACTTCATCACTGGTAAAAATAACACCTACTGAACGAGCTACTGCGGTCAAGGCCGCAAAGATCATGGGATTAAACGTCGCTGGAGTCGATATTTTGCGTTCCGGACGCGGCCCGCTGGTGATGGAAGTTAATTCATCACCCGGTCTCGAAGGAATAGAAAAATCTACCGGTAAAGATATTGCCGGCATGATTATCAGCTTTATTGAGAGTAATGCAAAACCCCATAACACCCGCACCAGAGGTAAGGGTTAAGCCAGAAGCATAATAGAATTAATCAGAGGCGTCCTAGATGAATAACCAGCCATTAACGATCAATGGTATTACTGTTAAACCAGGTACGCGCATCACAATAGATCTACCTACTGGCCGCTTATATACCCATACGCCGATGACTATGCCTGTTCATGTCATCTGCGGCAGGCGATCCGGGCCTCGCCTGTTCATCAGTGCAGCCATTCATGGCGATGAAATTAACGGTGTTGAAATAATTCGCCGCTTATTAAAACTGCCGGCGCTTAAACGATTGCGTGGTACCATTATTGCCATCCCCATCGTCAATGCTCACGGCATCATTACTCACTCACGTTACCTTCCTGACAGGCGCGACCTTAACCGCTCATTCCCGGGGTCGGAAAAAGGCTCACTCGCAGCCAGGCTTGCCTACATGTTTATGAAGGAAATCGTAGCGCAAAGCACCCATGGAATCGACCTACATACCGGGGCGCTGCATCGTAACAACCTGCCTCAAATTCGGGCCGATATTGATGATGAAGAAACCGAAAGGCTGGCCAGAGCATTCAATGCGCCTGTAATTATTTCATCCAATCTGCGAGATGGTTCATTAAGAGAGTCTGCTGCAGAACACGGTATACCGATGCTGTTATACGAAGCAGGCGAGGCGCTGCGTTTTGATGAAGTTTCAATTCGCGCCGGGGTTAAAGGTATCGTCAACGTAATGCGTGAGCTGGAGATGTTGCCTGCCAGCCGCAGTGTCCCTAAAAAACGCATTGAACCTGTTGTTGCCCGCTCCAGTTCATGGATCAGGGCGCCAGAAAGCGGCATCCTCAGGGCCATGGTGCCATTAGGCGCAAGAGTAAAGAAAAACACCTTGCTGGGCGTTATCGCTGATCCCTTTGGCGAGACTGAAGCTAAAGTTTTATCTCAATTCAGCGGCATCATTATCGGCAGGACCAACCTGCCATTAGTCAATGAGGGCGATGCGCTGTACCACATTGCACGCTTTGAAGACATAGAAGAAATTAAAGCCAAGGTTAATGAATTTCAGGAAGAGCATTCACATGAATTAATTCCTTCACCTGAACTGGAAAGCCCGATAATCTAGCCCGGATATTTCATAGCAACGCTGCTATTTTTACCTAACATTACGATTATTATTTGAAATGTATCTGAATCAGAAAGGTATACTATGTTTGTAACAATGCTATGTAGTTTTTGGAAAAATATCAGCGGCCAGGGGGAATTATTATGATGCAGTTTATGTTGTGCGACAACAATACAGTGCAGACTGGCGGTAAAGAATTATTACAGCAGTGGCACGACAAACCGAACAGTTGGATCTGGTTAGACCTGCATGAAGAACCTGCCAGTGAAGAAAAGGAATTTCTCGAAAAACAGTTTGGACTGGACAGCGGCGCAATAATTGAAGCACAGCGCAACAGACACCCACCGAGTTTTGAAGCTTTTAAAGATTATGTCTACCTGTTGCTTAAACCACTGGATGCGGAATCTGACTCGCTGGATTTTAATACACTGCAACTGGCGATGTTTGCCGGTGAACGTTTCCTGGTAACACGCCACTCCAAAGAATCACCCTACCTTGCCAGGTTATGGCAGAGCATGGCTGACAAGGGTTGCGAGAGTGAATCACCGATTTCAGTTGTTGCCACCATGAGTAAACGTGTTGCAAAGCGCTACGGCAAAGTACTGCTTGATCTTGAGCAAAGGCTTGATGTTATTGAAGATGAACTGTTCGACACGCCGACCGATACGCTAATGAAAGAGCTGGTCGGTTACAATACGGGGCTGCGTAAAATGCATCGTATTCTTACCTATTATGTTGATGTTTTTGGCAGTCTACGCCAGCACCTGCATAAAACCGGTAACACTCAAGATGAAATTTTCGATGACATCTATGCCATCATCGAGCGTTTCAACAGCCTCGCCGGCTTATACCAGAACGTCATTACTGACCTTATCGAGGCATACATCAGCCTCAATGGCCACAGGTTGAACCAGATCATGAAAGTGCTGACCATCGTTACCGTGGTGTTTGTACCGCTTACCCTGCTGGTTGGCATCTATGGAATGAATTTTGAAAACATGCCTGAACTAAAAAGCCAACATGGTTACTATGTACTGCTATCTACCATGACCGTAATCGTTGTTCTATTGTTACACCTGTTTCGCCGTGCACGCTGGCTGTAAACCGGACAGCAAACTTTTTTGAAGATTAAATTAGCGAGAACCAACCATTGAACTGTAAACACTTTTTTTACATGAGCGCCTATCTTGCGTTTTTTGTTGTGACCACACAAAGTTTCGCCTCGCAGCCAGTGGCCGCTACCATAACTGCCGGCTGGATAGAAAAAGCCGTAATATATCCTGACAGCATCAGCTTTCATGCAAAACTTGATACCGGTGCAAAAACAACTTCAATCAATGCTGCAAAGCCGGAGTTCTTCGAACGTGATGGCAAACGCTGGAGCAAATTCAGCATAACCAACAGAGATAACGAGTCCGTAACCATTGAAGCACCAGTAGTTCGCGACGCCACCATTAAACGGCATTTTGGTGAACAGCAGGTCCGATCCGTCATAATGCTGGACATCTGCATTGGCAATGTAAGAAAAAAAGAAGAAGTGAACCTGGTGGACCGCAGCAACCTGAACTACCAGTTACTCATTGGACGCAACTTTCTTAAAGGCAGCTTTTTAATTGATTCAGGCTCCACTTATAAGCTGTCACCGGATTGCACGCCCTGAGTCGCTTTGTGAGTTGTTTTATGAGTTGTTTTGTCAGTCGACCTCAACTTTCTCAATTCAGGTTCGTGCAGCCAGCTTAATGCCGGCACTTCACTTAACTTCGGCCCATGGTACAGGCCGATGATAATAATAATCGCCAGCGTAAGCGCATGTATTTCCGGATAGGCCACCAGCCAGATACTCCAGTCCGACTGCAATAATACAATCAGCGAGATGAACGCCGACACAAATGTCCAGAACAGGCGAATCAGCGCTGTACGCATGCCGCGCTGATCAGCAATGCTATAGATTCGATCAACCAGCATTGTCAGTATAACAACCGGCAGCAAAACCATCATACTGTCGATGCCCGGATCGAAATAAATAAAGCCTGACATAACAATGGCCATACTGGCGGAAACCAGGGTAAACACGATAGCCAGCCGCGCTGTTCGTTCCAGGTTCAGGTTGGGAAAATAAGACCTGATAGCGATGCCTATGATGGTTACTATTAGAAAAACCATGACTGCTGTGACCCGGTCTACATGAACAATCGCCAGCGCTATCAGCGAGGGCGTGAAAGTACCATAGGTGCGAATACCCATCAGCTGCCGCATTATCTCGGTTGCAAGCACGCCTAATGGCAATAGCAAAAGTATACCGAGGTTTTCACGGTTGGCCGGCGACAGTCTGTTCAGGTCAACGATGTCTGTTAACTTTCTGCCGTCAGAAGCAGAAAGCCCCCTGGGCTCACTGACCGTATCCAGTTTCCATGCAGTCGTTTTTACTGTGGCATTTTCTGTTATTACCAGCGCTCCGTCTCCCTTGCGCAGAGGAACATAAAATGCCGGCAGCTCCTTTAAATAACCATGCACTGGATCAAGCGGAATCCATGTTTCAGCATCGTATACTTCAACCCAGTAAAAAGGCTGGTTTGCTGCCGTGGCCTGTAAATCCACACCGGTCACCATACGTGCAGGCAAATGGGCTGTTCTAAACAGGGCCAGCAGTGCCTGATTAGAACCCAGTGCTGATGACTGCTTTTTAGTTAATGCTGTTTCGGAGTCGCTGCTGGCGCGCGGTTTGATTCGAATATTGTTACTGACATAATTAAACAGCTTTTCAATGAGCTCATCTGTAGTAGTGCTGTTTTTTGACAGCCGGTCCACTATGCCGGCAGTGAGTGCTGTATCAATTGAGACACCGGGTGAGGATGACAGCCACTGTGAACGATCGTTTTCAGACAGGTTTATTTTTTTGGGTTCACTGCGGGCCAGAGCTGATATATGAATACTGAAAATTGTTTCAACAGTATACGTCCCTGCCACCGGTGCGATAAGAGTAATGTCCCGCCTGTTCTCGGATTTTTTTCTTTTCTGTCGAAAGCCGTAATGTGATAATGCCTGTGAAAACATCCTGGAATAACGCGTGTCCCAGGGTGGTGAGATATAAATGGATGCACCTTTTTCATGTACTTCAATCTGGTGTGTAATATTTATCGTCCAGGCAGAATCACCCGTTGGCAGCTGGTCTGGATCGTGCAACCAGTTACGAACAAAAACTGATAACAAAACAAAAGCAAACAGAATAATGATAGTGACATAAACCGGTTTGGAAGCAGATATCGGTGCGTCTGTAGTTTCAGGCTTAATATTTGTTGTACTCATTATTCAGAGAAAGCTTTATTTTTCATCCATTGATAATAGGCGCTGACCTCAGCTGTATTTTCTGCTGGCGAAGAAGGCAGGAAATCCTGCTCAGCAGTTGGCAGATATTCGCCCTGTTTAACTTCCAGGGCCAGTGTTCCTGCCTGCTTACAGATATATGAATGCCAGGTATTCGGTGGAATCTCGACAACACGCGTTGCCGTCGCCGACAACGCTAAACGCTGCACAATCTCACCGGCATCATTAAACAGCAGCAATTCCAGTTCGCCCTGCAGAACGATAAACAACTCCCACCTATGATCTTCCGCATGACGGTGCGGTCTTATATAGGTGCCAGGCTCAAAGGCCAGGAACAGCCGTTGCACACCCGCTTCAGCAGGCCCATGAATATTTAAATTGGTACGCAGACGGTCTGACTCCTGTGCCTTTATGGAAAGCGCCTTTAAATTTTCAGCCGTGTATTGCTTTAACACATTTATTCTCCTTCTTCTGCTGGACCATTTTTTACTGCAACCTGGCCATTTACAAATTTATCATTCACAAATCGACCATTTACAAAGGCCACACCGACCAAAATCAGCAAAATGCCGGCCGTTCTCTGCCAGGAAAAATGCTCACCTATCTGCGCCCAGTATATCGCCCCCAGGTACACAAGAATATAGGTAAGTCCAAGAAACGGGTAGGCAAAACTGAGTTCATATTTTATCAGTGCGAACATCCATGAGAGCATTGAAACGGCATAACACACCAGTCCGGCAAGCAGCCAGACAAAAACAGTATTATTTTCGATAACAAGCCACAGTATAGAAATATCTATATTTGACACGTCATGCACTTTCAATTCCAGCATGCTTGCTTTCATAAACAGCTGGGCACAGGCAGATAACACTATCGACATGGCCAGCAACAATACGGCGTTAGAGTTCAGTCTCCTCATGTCTGCGCCAGCAATATAATACCCGCAACGATAAATATAACACCTAGCCAGCGGTACCAGGGAATAAATTCTTTCAGGTAAAAGCGCGCCGACAGCAGTACAACAATAAAACCCAGGCTAATAAACGGGAAAGCCTTACTGACATCCATCAGGTAAAGCACAACCAGCCACACCAGGATGGCCGCAGCCAGGCAGATTACTGCAAGTATTATTTCCCATTGAAACAGCGCATAAAATAGTTGCGGCACTGATTTAGCATTTTTCAGTCCCCGGTCGGCGCCCAGCTTTTGCAGTACCTGACCGATAGAGGTGAGCGTAACAACAAATAATATCAGCACGTATTCCATCAAATACTGTCCTTTGTCACCTGCTGGCCTTCATCACCCGCCGGAATATACCAGAGAACAAATTTACCCCAGCGCGACTGCTGTGTCTGTGCTGGCGAAATCGAATTCATAAGCGAATTCATATAGGCATCCGCATCAGAATGGTGCACGATAACCATAGCTTCTTTATTCAGGTGTTCGACAATAAACTGTTTTAGAATTTCACCTTCAAGCAAACGATGACGGCCATCGTCAAAAGACAGGCCGTGTTCTGATTCACCCGCCCCGGTCATATAAACATCGGCTCGTTTGTAGCTCCAGTTCACCGCGTGGACCATAATATCATCAGACAGAATTAGCGTATCAGGAGTGATCTTATCTGCGTGCTCAAGCAAAAACTCCATCGGCATTTTGCTTTCTGCGGTGCGTTGCGGCAAGGCAACAGTCAGTGCCAGCATCAAAGATGAAATGCTCAGCGCCTGCAGAATTAAACGTCGACCAGTTGCCTGGTCCCTGATAGACAACATAAACATGACTGCACCAATAACAAAAGCCAGGGCAAGCGACATCCATTTCCAGCTTTCATGCTCATACCATACAACTTTACCAACAACACCTGTCTGCACTAACACCAGGGCGGCCGCAATAATGAAACATAATGCAGCCATTAAAACGCTGGCAACCTTGAAACCTGAAATTTTTCTGTTTTTAAAATAAGCTCCATATCCTGTTGCCAGCAACACAGCCAGAGGAGGCAGACACGGCAGCACATATGTCGGCAGCTTGCCACGTGAGATAGAGAAAAAAACAAACGGCATGAGAAACCATAACAATGCAAACTTCGATACTTCCTTAAAGCCGTCCCCTTGAAAGCCGTCCTTTTGCAACAGCCCTTTTATGGCCAATGGCAGCTGCACAATCCATGGCAGCGTTAATAATGGCAAAAACATTAAATAATACCAGAAGGGTTCACCGTGCTGCGCCTCATCACTGGCAAAGCGTTTAACGTGCTCCTCCCAGAAAAAATAATGCCAGTAATCCGGCTCATCGAGATGTACCAGTATCGCCCACGGTGCAATGACCACAATAGCAGCAAGCAGAGCAATCCATCCGCGCGTGAACAATTCCGCCCAGCGACCCTGCCAGATAACATAAGGTCCAATCACGATAGCCAGTAAAACAAAGGCGAGAAAACCCTTGGCCAGAAACGCGCCACCACAAAATACGCCAAGCAGAATTAATTGAATCAGGCGCTTTTTCGGGTCTGGTTCACCATGTGAAAAATAGAAAGATACGAACGCCGCCGTCAGTAAAAAACTGAAAACAGAATCCAGTATGTTCATGGCGCCAATAAGGTAGACGCCCAGCATGCTCAGGTAGATCATTGCGGCGACCAATGCGGTTTCAGCTCGCTTCGTCACTCGCCATAACAGCATAAAGATCGCCAGTGCAGACAGACCTGCAGATAACGCGCTTGGCAAGCGCATGGCAAACGCATTTTCACCGAATACCA
>CAVYHW010000062.1:0-27540 GCA_963768215.1 uncultured Gammaproteobacteria bacterium | reverse complement strand
CAGGGGCAGCGGGAGATTTTGCGATTGATCCATCCCAATGCGCAGGTGACAGTAAAAGTTGGTAAACAACCGGTAAAAAATTCAATTATTGATGCAATATGGGGATTTTTTGCCGCTTATGTCGCTTTGTTTGCCGTAATGATGCTGGTATTAATGTTTAATGGGGTTGACCAGATAACCGCTTTTTCAGCAGTGGCTGCAACCATTAACAATCTAGGTCCTGGTCTGGGTGAAGTCAGCGCCAATTACGCAGGTCTTTCGGATTTCAATAAATTATTATTATGTTTTTCCATGTTTCTGGGCCGGCTTGAAATATTTACCCTGCTGGTTTTATTAATGCCTGCCTTCTGGCACAAGTGAGCCATGTCAGTTAAGGAACAAAAAAAACGCACCAGTACTGTTCCTGTCTTTAGCCTCTCTTTTCTGATGCCAAAGTACTGGCCCACCTGGTTTGGTCTGTTATTGTTTTATTGTTTAAGCTGGATGCCCGCGAAAATTCTTGACGTACTTGCAAATAAGTTAGGTGACCTGGCAGCCAGAAAAAATAAAAAACGTTTTAATATTGCCAGAACCAACCTGTCTTTGTGTTTTCCAGAGAAGACAGAAGAAGAGATTGAAGACATGCTACGGCTGCATTTTCGTGCACAGGCGCGCGCGGTAGTTCAGTACGCATTGCTGTGGTGGAAGCCTGCTGCACGGTTAAAAAAACACATAGAGGTTACTGGTTTTGAACAGATCGAAGCGATAAAAGAAAAAGGTGGAAATGTTATTATCATGTTGTGCCACAGTGTGTCACTGGATGTGGCGGTTAATGCAATCTGCATGCGTTTTAAATCGTCCGGGCCATATAAAGCAATAAGAAATCCAGTGTTAAACTGGTTAATTGCAAATCGACGCCTCCGATTTGGCGGCAGTCTTTTTACGCGTGAAGATGGTTTGAGACCTTTAATAAAATCAGTAAAAGCAGGTCAAGTATTGGTTTATCTTGCTGATGAGGATTTAGGCGCAGATAAGAGTATCTTTGTCCCTTTTTACGGCGTGCAAAAAGCCACTATTCCTGTATTAGGCCGGCTGGCCAGGACAACCCGGTCGACAGTGTTTACCTGTATTAGCTGTTACGATAATAAACGTTCCAGATATGTCGTCACTGTATTGCCACAATTACAGGAGTTAACTGGTGAAGATGATTTAGCTGATAGCAGAGTGATGAATGAGTCGATTGAACATGCAATAAACCTTTGTCCTGCTCAGTATTTATGGACCTTTAGGTTTTTTCAAACGCGACCTGAAGGTGAGCCATCGGTTTATAAAACATGAAACCATTGTTAACTACACCATTGCGTAAAACACATGGTGGTGTAGAGTTGACTAATTAGAATAAGAAAAGCAGGTTAAATATGTCAGAAATAATTAATTTAGCAGAAAATATTATTAGCAAGGACGACCGGGAACAGTTGTCAAACTTTGGCGGGCATGTTATCGCTCACGGTCGTGCAACACGCTGGCACTGGGACAAGGCCGCGAATGGCGATGATATTTTTGAGATTTTTATCGGTGGTGCAGATGAGGTGCTGGCTATACGCGTCAGCCGTAACCGCAAAATGGATGCATTTTATGTGTATGATGCTAACGGTAAAGTGATTTCAGCAGGTGTGCTTGAACATGTCATGGCTGAGCTGGACAGGTACTTTATTCAACTGCATGGTGAGTAAACAGCGCCAGCTTAACTTATTTTTCAGCGGTGATAAAACAGACCCAGCCCGGGTCTGCATCACCGTGTGTTGAAGGCGAGTAGATAGCATTGCCTTCGCCTGTCTCTTCATCAGTGCCTTCCCAGTGGACAGTGATATTTGAGAACCCGGCATCGTGCAGAATTTCCTGGATCTCGGGCAATGTCCACAAACGCCATTCGTATGTAAAAGCTTTGCGCATGCGTGATTTATCGGGAAAGTGAAAATGTATGTGACAGGTCATTTCACCCGTGATCGGGTTGTAGCTTTCCTGGTCCCAGATGTAGGTAAACCCTTTTAGTTTGGTTTTTTCACGTATTTCCCTGTAAGCATCGTAACCACCGAACGCATCCATAAAGAAAATACCGTCACTGGTTAGAGCATTATGGACCTGTTTAAAATAGTTCTTCATCAGCTCGCGTGTTTTAAATAGCTGGTAGCTGAAGTTCATTGCCAGCACAACCTGCACAGGGTCGGTTTTGACCAGCAGCACATCATCCTTGATCAGGGTGATGCGTTTGTGAGCTTCTGATGACAGCTTACTGAGCCTGTTCTTTTTTCCCCAGGCCAGTACTTCAGGGTCGAGATCAACGCCGATAGCGGTATTCTTCTTGCGGTTTTTGACCCATTCGCAACTCATGTTTGCGGTACCGCAAAAATCTTCTCTTAAGGTATATGCGTTGTAGCCTTTAATTTTGCGGTAGGTGGTGTTGACGAAATCATATTCCTGCTCGACATTCTGTACGGCAAGTTCATAGAGTGCATGCCTGTCAGCATTTGAGCTCATACTGCCGGAGCTTTTATGGTGCTTTTTATTTTTGTTTTTATGTTTATTTTTAGCAAATTTCATCGGCGGGATTATGACATAGTGAGTACTGTGGAGGAACAGTTATGTCGACTTTATTAATAGATAATCATTCTAGTCTTTATTGAAGTTTATTATGCTGAACCTGGTCTGGATGGGATTATAAAACTTTTAAAATGCGTGACAAAAGAGTAGTATCGACGTTATATATGTGAAGAAAAGATGACTTTTCAGGCTTATTTCAGAGTTTTGAGAAAACGCTCTATAAAGCACAATTTTGGATATGAGATTAAAGAGTTACTTATGGCTAATGTAATACAGAGTAAAAACAATCCATCAAATACTGCAAGCGTATCTTCAACGCCTGCTAATGCGGCGGGCGGTGCGTCAGGTGCTGCACCAGGCAATGTCGGGGTGGTTGCTAAAACAGCAGATGTGGATTTCGATAACAAGGAACTATATCTCAACCGTGAACTGACATGGCTGGCGTTTAACAGTCGTGTGCTGAGCATGGCGGCTGATTCGAAAACGCCGCTACTGGAACGTGTCAAGTTTCTGGCCATCACCAGCAATAATCTTGATGAATTCCAGATGAAACGTATTGGCGGTCTTAAACAACTGCTGGCTGCGGGGGTGCGTGAGATAAGTGCCGACGGACTCAATCCGGCAGAACAGATTGCAGCATGCCAGATAAAGGTCAGGGAACTACATAAGGAACAAAACCGAATTTTTCGGGAGTTGCTGGTTTTACTGACAGCGCAGAATATAAAGCTGGTCAGTTACGCTTCCCTGAGTGCGGAAGAAAAAGATTCGCAACGTAATAACTTTATAGAGAATATCTTTCCTTTATTAACGCCATTAGCGATGGATCCGGGGCATCCGTTCCCGTTTATTTCCAATCTTGCACTAAACCTGCTGGTAACACTTCGCCACAAAGGTGGCAGCGTCTCTCACATTGCCCGCATCAAGGTACCGGTAACCAGAGACATTGCGCCGCGTTTCCTTAAGGTGGGTGACGAAGATAAATATGTGCGGCTTGAAGATGTTATTACGCATAACCTCGATCTGTTATTTCCAGGCATGGAGATTACGTCCTGTGAACTGTTCAGGGTGACCCGTAATGCCATCGTAGAAGTCGCAGAAGAAAGTGCTGATGACCTGCTGGCGATGATTGAGTCAGAATTGCGTGACCGGCATTTTGCGCCTATTGTTCGTCTCGAGGTTGTAAAGGGTATGAATCGGACTCGGCGGGGGATGCTGGCTGCTGAACTTGGTCTGGATGAAGGAAATGATGTTTACGAAGTCGATACCATCATGGGGATGAAGGATTTATTTGAAATAGCATTACTGGACGTCCCTGAGTTGCTTGATCCGCCGCATAAACCGATCGACCATACACGTCTGGCGCATGATTCTCGTAATATTTTTCATATCATACGTGAACGTGGTTCATTACTGTTCCAGTATCCCTATGAGTCATTTAAAACCAGCGTGGAGCGTTTCCTGCGTACAGCAAGTACCGATCCCAAGGTGCTGGCGATAAAAATGACCCTGTACCGTACCTCCTCTGAAGGTGGCATTATTGATTCACTGGTGCAGGCGGCGAGCAATGGCAAACAGGTTGCGGTGCTTATAGAGTTAAAAGCGCGTTTTGACGAAGCGGCAAACATAGGCTGGGCGCGCCGGCTTGAGCAGGCAGGTATTCACGTGACTTATGGCGTAATCGGGCTGAAAACACATAGTAAGGTCATTCTGGTTGTGCGTAAGGACTATAACAAGTTGCGTCGTTATGCTCACATAGGTACAGGGAACTATCATTCAGGTACGGCGCGATTATACGGTGATCTGGGTATGTTGACCTGTGATGAAGATATTGGACAGGATTTGACTGAGTTATTTAATTATCTGACAGGTTACTCTCCACCACCTAAATATCGCAAGATCCTGGCAGCGCCTTATACTCTAAAGAGTTCATTGCTGAAAAAAATCGAGCGCGAGGCAAAACTGCACAGCGCAGAATCTCCAGGGCATATCCAGTTCAAGATGAATGCACTGGAAGATGTCGATATAACCCGTGCGCTTTACAAAGCAGCGCAGGCAGGCGTCAAGATTGATCTGATTGTCAGGGACACCTGCCGTCTCCGTGTGGGCATTCCGGGGCTTACTGAAAACGTCAGGGTCATTAGTGTCGTCGGGCGCTTCCTGGAGCATGCGCGCATCTATTATTTCCATAATGCGGGTGAAGAAGAATATTACATCGGTTCTGCTGATCTCATGAATCGAAACCTGGAGAGCCGGGTTGAGGTTGTGGCGCCTGTTGAAGATGTTAAGTTGCGCCAGGAATTGCGCCTGATTCTGGATGTGCAGTTGTCCAGTAAGAAACATGTGTGGGAAATGCAGGTGGATGGCAGTTACATTGAACGTGCGGACGTTCTTGAGGCCGACACTTTGCAGAGTTCGCAGGACACGTTTATTTCACTTGCGCAAAAACGCAAAAATGCAGCAGCGAGACATCGGCAGTCCAGGCTTCGTGAAAAACTGCTTACTTATTTCCGTAAACGGGTAATTGACGAAGCAGAAGGAAACTAAAGATGGCAAGCAAAGAAAAAACTGAATCAATTCTTGTGCCGATTGATTTCTCGGCGCATTCTGAAGCTGCACTTTTATTTGCTGTTGAATGTGCAAACAAAATGGGTACTTCAATCAACGTGCTTCATGTTATACACGATCTGGGTGATGCGCCTGGATATTATTCAGTGAAAGGCAGAAAAAAACAGCTGAGGAGAATGGAAGATGTTGCCGGTGATATGCTGGCTGCGTTTATCCATAAGATTCAGGAGAAACATCCGGACCTGGAGGGGCTTAAAACCGTGGAGGTAATACTGGTGAAAGGTCTGCCGGTTAGCCGTATACTCGAAGTAGCTGAAAAATCAAACTGCAAAATGATTGTTATGGGCAGCCAGGGAAGGACCGGGCTGGCACATATCATGCTGGGATCAAAAGCAGAGCAGGTTGTGCGGCTGTCACCAATACCGGTCACGATTGTCAAATAACAAAAGAACCAGAAAAACCAACTCTAAAAAATAAACTTTTTCTCATGGAGGCGTGAGATATGCGGGCAGTGTTCAAGCTTTGTTATCCATTTCATAATAGTAACAATAAACTATTGTTAATAATTATCGGTGTTTTATTTGGCGTCATACTTGCGCCAACGCTGGCTGCGGCTGCTTCATCTTCAGCTAATGAAATGCACTGGTGGGACATGGGCATGAAGCTGTGTGGTGGTCTGGCGCTTTTCCTGTTTGGTATGGAGCAGATGGCCGATGCGCTCAAAGCTGTTGCAGGTGAGCGCATGAAAACGATCCTGGCCACGCTTACAAAAAACCGTTTTACCGGCGCCATAACCGGAGCTTTTGTAACGGCTGTTATTCAGTCCTCATCGGTAACCACAGTACTGGTCGTGGGTTTCATAACTGCTGGCCTGATGTCCATGTCGCAGTCCATTGGTGTCATCATGGGTGCCAACATCGGTACCACCATTACCGCGCAGATAGTTGCCTTTAAGGTGACAAAGGCGGCGTTACTAATGGTTGCGGTTGGCTTTGCCATGATGTTTTTATCCAACAGGCAAAAAATTAAACAATATGGCGCGATGCTGATGGGGCTTGGTCTGGTGTTTTTCGGCATGAGTGTAATGAGCGATGCGATGAAACCGCTGCGCACCTATCAGCCTTTTCTTGACATGATGGTGCAGATGGAAGCCCCGGCCATTGGTATTCTGATTGCTGCAGGTTTCACTGCCCTGATCCAGTCATCGTCTGCAACCACCGGTATTGTTATTGTTATGGCGTCACAGGGGTTTATATCACTGCCGGCAGGTATCGCACTTGCTTTTGGCGCCAACATCGGCACCTGTGTTACCGCGTTGCTGGCGGCAATAGGTAAGCCGCGTGAAGCGCTTCGTGCCGCAGCAGTGCATGTGCTGTTCAATGTTTTTGGAGTCCTTATCTGGTTGGGTTTTATTACCCATCTGGCGAACTTCGTCAGCTGGTTTTCACCCACTCACCCGGAGCTTATGGGTGCTGAGCGGCTGGCCGCAGAAACACCCCGGCAAATAGCCAACGCCCATACAATTTTCAATATTGCCAATACCTTTATCTTTATAGGATTTGCCGGACAGTTTGCCCGTTTGGTGGAATGGATGGTGCCGGACAAACCTATAGAAGAAGTTGCTCTGGCAAAGCCTAAATACCTTGATGAAGAACTGCTGGAAACACCTTCTCTTGCCCTTGGCCGGGTGCGGCTTGAAATTGGGCATTTAGGCAGACGAGTCAATAGCATGCTTGAAACTATTCTGCCAGCTTTAATGGCAGGTGATCGTGACGAACTCAGGAAGGTAGCTACCATCGATGATGATGTTGATGCCCTGCATGGACAAATCGTGACTTACCTGGGGAAAATTAGTCAAAAAACACTTTCTGAACCACAGACCCGTGAGTTGCTGGGTCTTATGGATGCTGTTAATGATCTGGAAAATATCGGTGATATCATAGAAACAGACCTGGTTTATCTCGGCAATCAGCGTATCGAGGCAGGACTGACCATCAGTGATGAAACACGCGAAATGCTTGCAAATTTGCATGAGATTGCAACAGATTCGACTAAACTCGCAACTGATGCTGTGATGACAAATGATGTGGAGGTGGCGAGGGAAGTTATAGGCATGAAGGAAGAGCTGCATCGGCTAACAGACTGGGCTGCGATTCATCAGGCGGACCGCCTGGTTGTTGATGAACCAAACCGGCTTAGCTGTTACACCATAGAGGTGGACATCATTGAAAAACTCAAGCGTATTTACTACTTTGCAAAACGTATGGCCAAGACCGTGGTAGCAGATGAGTCAATTGAAGAGCTGGAAGTGATGGAAAAGCAGGAAAAGCAGGAAAAGCAGGAGAAACAGGAACAATAGGCTGGTTTATTATAACAACGAATGTCTGATGTTATTTATTGCACGTAGCTTATATTGCTAATATCATGGTGCTGTAACCAGCATCTATTCATAAATGTAAATGATACATGATCAGCACAGTTTTGTAATTCCTGACCATCAAGATAGTTCAGAGCTGTTGTCTTTATTACAAAATAATTTCCCTGTTCGTATGCAGACTGAAGCAGTGTATAACAGGGTGTTTTATGACACGTTTGACTGGCGCCTGTATAAAAATGGCTCAGTGCTGGAGAAACATGAAGACGGGCAATCTTGCATGATATACTGGCGGGCAGGCAAGCAAGGTAAATTACATATACAGCTAGGGCTTAAAAAAGTGCCGCGTCAGGCAGCTGAGCTTCCAGCTGGTGAATTTCGCCAGCAATTGCAGTCCGTAATCTCTACTCGTGAACTTACACCCTGTATCAATTTAAGGATTAAACGCCAGTCACTTGCTGTGCTGGATAAAAATGAGAAAGTGGTCGTACGTATCCACCTTGATAAGTACTGGTTTAGCCCTTCAAGATTACGTGCTGCGAAGGTGCTGGCAAAGCGTTTAACAATAAAGCTGGTCAAAGGATATCAGCAAGACTATCGGCAAGTTGAAGCATTACTCCAGGAGATGAAATTACATCCAGCCAACGATAATTTGATGAAACTTGCGCTGGCTGCAAAAGGCGTGAGTGCCGGTAAATATACAACTAAGCTGAATCTCATGCTTGATCCTGATGGTCCAGCTGAGCAAGCATTAAAGAAAATCCTGCTTCGATTACTTGAAATTATGCAGCAGAACACTACCGGCAGTATCAATGGAAGAGACATTGAATTCATGCACGATTATCGTGTTTCGATACGAAAAACACGTTCTGCACTGAAACTGATCAAGGGTGTTCTGCCTGAAGTTGTCAATAAAAAATATAAGAAATTCTTTGCAACACTGGGTAAGTTAACTACGCCGGTTAGAGATCTCGATGTGTTTCTGTTGAAACTGGAGACTTATCAGCAGGGCCTTGAAAAGTCAGCACAACAACAGTTACAGTCCTTATGTGAATATCTATTACTCTCAAGGGCAGAAGCGCAGAAAAAATATATTGAGGTGTTGAAATCATCACAATATCGCGAGGACATCACGCAGTGGCGTGATTATCTTGAGACTAGTAGCGCCCGGACAAGCGCTGCCAGGGAAAGTCGTGCCAGGGAAAGTGGTGCAAGCGAAAACTCGCCAGCTGAGAATGCCGGTAAAATTGTATACAAACTTGCAGATGAAATTATTTGGGATAATTTTCAGCAGGCCATAGAACAGGGCAATGCTATTGCTGATAACAGTAATGCCGAAGCGCTGCATGAGTTACGAAAAACCTTCAAGAAGTTACGTTATTCAATAGAGTTTTTTCGTAGTATTTATCCAGCAGGAAAGATACGTGAATTAATTCGTGCATTATCCTCTTTCCAGGACAACCTTGGGGATTTCAATGATCTGGATGTTCATATTGGTATTATAAAAGGCTTTATTAAACAGAGTGATAGTGAGGATGCTACTAATGCATGTGAGCAGATAATAGCAATCCTTGAACAGCAGCAACACAAAACAAGGTCAAAGTTCGCAGAGTATTATGCAGCTTTTTCTTCATCTGACAATCATAATCATTTCAAGGAGATGTTCGTTGACTATCATCGAGCGGGCTTGTAATAAGTTGTGAAAACTATAGCCATATACAATATTAAAGGCGGTGTCGGCAAAACGGCAACTGCAGTTAACCTTTCTTTCCTGGCTTCGCTTGATGGCGCCAATACTCTTTTGTGGGATCTTGACCCTCAGGGTGCTGCCAGTTATTACTGCAGGATAAAACCGAAGATAAAAGGCGGGGGTAAGAAACTGGTTGAAGGAAAGATCGATATAGCAGAAGCAGTTAAAGGCACTGATTACGAAAACCTGGATTTATTACCGGCGGATTTCAGTTATCGGAATATGGACATACTTCTCGAGCACACAAAAGATCCATTAAAGCGTTTTAAGAAGTTACTCGATACGTTTTCAGAAGAATATGATTATATCTTCCTGGATTGTCCGCCAAGTATTTCTGCGGCATCGGAAAGTGTTTTTGCTGCGGCAGATATATTACTGGTGCCAACCATACCCACCACCCTTTCTTTGCGAACTTATAAACAGATCAGGGAATTCCTTAAGCAGCAGGACACAGGGAAGATGAACGTGCTGCCATTTTTTGTTATGGTTGACCGGCGTAAAAAAATGCACCGTGTCATTGTGAAGCACCCCCCATCATTTATGTCATCACTACTAAAAAGTTTTATACCGTATGCCAGTGAAGTTGAACGCATGGGGATCCATCGTGCGCCTGTGACGGTATTTGCCGCCCGCAGCAAAGCAGCGCGGTGTTACAGTTCGCTGTGGGATGAGTTACGTAAGCATTTATAGCTATTTTGCAGTTATGAGCTATATAAGAATACTGGCAGCTGTTTGTAGTTCGCTATGGATGCTGTAGAATCAATCGATAATTATTATAAATTTCACATACAATTAGGGGACGTGGTATGAATCCAGAAATCACCAATATTGAAGGCGTTGGCGCCACCACCGCGAGTATTCTGTCGGAGCACAAGTTTGGAACTGTAATATCTATTGCGAATGCATCAGTTGAGCAGTTAACTGCTGTACCTGGCTTCAGTGCTATTCGCGCCAGCAGGACTATTGATGCTGCAAAACAGTTACTTGTTTCAACAGCGTCTGCATCGGAGACCGAGGCCAGTACTTCTATGAGCGAAGCACCCAGCAAGGAAAAAAGTGGTAAGGGTAAAAAAGAAAAAAACAAAAAGGCCAAGGATAAGAAGAGCAAAGATAAGAAGAACAAGGGCAAAAAGAAAAAAGATAAAGCAAAAGATAAGAAGAAAAACAAAAAGAACAAGAACAAAAAAAATAAGAAAAAATAACAGGAAGTTAGATAAAAAAGAATAATTTCTGCAACTTGCCTGGCTGAATTCAAGCCTAAGTAGAGATTATTAAAACGTCATAACTTTTTACCGCGAAGAGCGCAAAAGGTGTAAGAAAAAAGCTTTTTTATTTTTTTCGTCATTGCGAGGTACGAAGCAGTCTCTGACAGACAGGCAGCAGTTGCTAAGATGTAGTGGTGTCATTACCAAGGGAAACTGGCGGACTAATGACACTAATACAGCTAAGAGATTATAAATTACATCCATGTTATTTACCCTTCGGGCTGCACAAAGCGTATTCAATTTTTCTCCTGGCAAACACGTGTCGAGCTACCGCTCGCAATGACAGCAATACAACTATTTCACTTGAGTATGCGCCATGCATGTCTGAGCTAGTTTGTATGTTTTATTAATATTGACTGTATAAATTTATCCAGCAGTTTTTTATTCTCAAGTTCACTGTCTTCTATGACGACCAAATCTGGATACGTCTCGCATAATTTTTTTGTAAAAATACCTCGACCGGTTTTTGTTAAACATTCACCATTGCCAAAAACCGGTGTACTATTTAAACCGCAACTGGGTGAGCGGCTTTTGAAAATAAAACCCTGTAGCTTTTTTAGTTCCGCCGGTTTTGAATTGCAGTATTTCTGCATGATATCTGTAACATTAATAGAAGGGTCATCGCGTCCGATGATTTTCGGCTGTTCAATACTGCCGGTAAGTTGTACAGGTGGGCGTGGAATAGAAAGCCCGGCTTCGACTTCCGGGCAAACGGCAACGAATTCAAAATGCTGGCTGAGTTCTTCAGTAATAATGGGATTTGCTTTTGATAGACCATCATAACGCACTGCATCACCCAGCAGGCATTGGCTGATCCCTATTAAGGGTTTGTCATTTTTTATCTCCATGGATGGAGTGTCTGCCGAGAAGTGTCAGTAAAGACTTCAGCACAATTTTCATTATTTATCTTCATGGGTGGAGTGTATGCTGAAAATTGTATGGAATGATTTCAGTGCATTTTTCGCTTTTCATTGAAGTGTTCTTTACTTCTTCGCGCCCATGTCCAGCGCCCTCTGTCTTGATGCATTTGCTTCAACGGCCAGTTTACCGGCATCCCAGCCGGGCATGGTTTCCGGCCAGCCGAACATATGTGCAGTAAGGATTTCGCACAGTGCATCCATGTGATTTTCAGTATCATTTAAACAGGGGATGTAATTGAAGATCTCTCCACCGGCTTCAATAAACAGCTTTTTATTTTCCATCTGGATTTCTTCCAGTGTTTCCAGGCAGTCAGCTGCAAACCCGGGGCAGATTACATCGACATTTTTTGTACCTGTTGCAGGCAGTTCCTGCAGGGTGACACTGCAATAGGGTTGTAACCAGGGTTCACGGCCAAATCGTGACTGAAACACAACTTTCCATTCATCGGCTTTTAATTCCAGGTTTTCCGCAACCAGCCGGGCGGTTTTTAGGCAGTGGCAATAATAAGGGTCGCCATAATCAATGTAACGCTGCGGGATGCCGTGAAAAGAAAATAGCAGTAAGTCACCGCGTTTCTGTCCTTTGTGATCATTGGCTGCCCATTGCTTTTTTATGCTGCTGGCGAGTGCTTCGATATATTTTGGGTGATCGTGGTAATGGTTAATCATGCGCAAGTCAGGCAGCCAGCGCCAGCCCTTGAGAACATCGGTGACCTGGTCAAACACAGCGGCGGTGGTGGTGGCGGAATACTGGGGGTATAAAGGTAAAATTAACAGGCGCCGTGCACCCGCTTTACGTAAAGCTTCCAGTCCGCTCTTAATGGAAGGGTTGCCATAGGTCATTGCCATGTCGACAATCACATGGCCGCGGAAGCGGTCTTCCAGTTTTTTCTGTATCGCCTGTGTCTGCAAGCGGGTGAAATGAACTAATGGCGAGCCGTTATCGGTCCAGATTTTTTTATATGCCTTAGCTGCACGGCTTGGGCGAATACGTAAAATTACTCCATGCAGCACTAGCCACCAGATTAAACGGTTAGTTTCAACCACCCGGGTGTCGGCCAGGAATTGCGCCAGATATTTTCTGACTGCCGAGGGCGTGGGCGCACCGGGTGAACCAAGGTTAACCATTAGAATGCCCAGCTTTTCCTGGGCGCCATGTTGAAAACTGATTTTTTCTGACACGATTTTGTGGTGATATTTTTGTTGTGGCCTGTATACGAAGACTGACAGATTTGGCTTTATAGCTCAAGAAAAATTTGAATCTCGATGTATTTACCTTGTTGCTGCCTACTGCAAATGTAATATTCAGCAAGTTATTTGCTGGATTGTTTGTTTTTAGTAGTGCGATGTCTATAATAATTAGAGCTGTATTTAAGAATTAAGAATAATGTAATATACAGTCCAATTTTTTTTGTAGACATTCCGGGAGTTCCCATGCCAACAAGGTTGGTCGTACCTAATGAAATAGCCCCAGGTGAGCGACGCATTGCGTTGGAGCCAGGGGTAGCTAAAAAACTAACTGCAAAAGGCGTTAATATTGCCATGCAGCAAGGCGCTGCGCTGTCAGCCTACTTTAAAGATGAAGATTTCAGTGACGTAGAAATAGTCAATGATGCTGCAACTCTGTATAAAGATGCGGATTTTATTTTTAAAGTAATGCCGCCAACGGTTGATGAGTTAAAGCAGATGAAAGACGGCTGTACCATTGCTGGATTTATGGCGCCAAATAAAAATGCCGAAATGATGAAGCTGATGTGTGATAAAAAAATCACCTCGCTCGCCATGGAGCTGGTGCCGCGTATTACCCGCGCGCAGTCGATGGATGCATTATCATCACAGGCATCGATTGCAGGTTACATGGGCGTATTGATGGGTGCGCAGCTGGCCTCGGTGTTTTTCCCGATGTTAACCACTGCGGCGGGAACCATTCGTCCTGCCAGAGTGCTGATTATAGGTGTAGGGGTCGCCGGTCTGCAGGCAATTGCTACGGCAAGACGTCTGGGTGCAATTGTTGAAGCCTACGATGTGCGCTCTGCAACACGTGAACAGGTAGAGTCTTTAGGCGGTAAGTTTATTGATACGGGCGTTAGCGCCGAAGGTGAGGGCGGTTATGCGCGTGAACTCACCGACGAAGAAAAACAGCAACAGCAGGATGTGCTGGCGAAGCATATTGCCATGGCCGATGTGATAGTCAGCACGGCTGCTATTCCGGGGCGTCCTTCACCAAAGATTATTTCTGAAGCCATGGTTGAGAACATGAAGACAGGTGCTGTGATTGTCGATCTTGCTTCTGAAGGCGGTGGTAACTGTGAGCTTACAAAACCGGGTGAAACGTTTGAATATAAAGAGCGTGTGACCATACATGGCCCGTTAAATGTTGCCGGTGAATTACCTGTTCATGCCAGTGAGATGTACGCCAAGAACCTGTTTAACCTGGTGTCGCCGTTTATTACTGATGAGGGTAATTTAGAACTGGATTTTGAAGATGATGTCATTGCCGGTTGTGTTTTGACGCGTGACGGCGCCATAGTGCATGAGCACTACAAGAAATAAGACCGTGCATCAGCAGTATAAAGATAAATAATCGAGAAAAACAAGGCTATTAATTATGATTGAAGGTTTACCAGCGTTATACATATTTATGTTGTCCGCCTTTACCGGTTACGAGGTAATTAGCCGTGTACCGGTCATTTTGCATACCCCGTTAATGTCAGGCTCAAACTTTGTGCATGGCATTGTTCTGGTTGGCGCCATGATTGTGATAGGCGAGGCAGAAGGCGCAGTGGAATTGACCATAGGCTTTATTGCTGTGGCCATGGCTGCAGGTAATGCAGTGGGTGGTTATGTGGCAACGGTCCGCATGCTGGAGATGTTCCAGCATAAGCCTAAGTCATCAGCTGACAGTCAGCAAGGAGCGAAATAATGAGTATAATTATTGACGCTGTTTATTTCCTTACCGCTGCCATATTCATCATCGGTTTAAAACAAATGTCATCACCGGTGACTGCGCATCGCGGCATCGTCTGGGCAGGTATCGCCATGGTTGTGGCATCTGTCGCAACCTTTGGCGCACCGCAAATTTCGCTGGACATTGGCAGTATTAATCTGCAATTGATGCTGGTCGCTATCATTGCAGGTTCTGCCGTTGCTTACATCTCTGCCAAGCGTGTTGCCATGACTGATATGCCTCAGATGATCGCCATGTATAACGGTATGGGCGGCGGTGCAGCGGCTGCTATCGCTGCGGTCGAGCTGGTTAAGTTATCTGCAGGTGCAGAGAGCCATGGATTGACCGTGCAGGTACTGGCAGTACTAGGTGCAGTGATTGGTTCGATTTCGTTCTCAGGTTCTGCCATTGCCTTTGCCAAGCTGCAGGGCATTATGAAAAAGACCTTACGTTTGCCGTCACATCAATTGATCAACATAGGTTTGCTCATAGCAGTTTGCTGGTCGGGTTACCTGGTAGCAACTGGGAATCCAGTCAGTTTTGATCATGTAATAATATTTTTTATACTGGCGATTATTCTGGGAGTGATGGTTACATTGCCCATTGGCGGTGCTGATATGCCAGTGGTTATCTCGTTATTCAATGCCTTGACGGGTCTTGCGGTAGCATTTGAAGGTTTTGTGTTAAACAATGCTGCAATGATTATTGCAGGCACGGTAGTGGGTTCTTCTGGTACATTGTTGACCCAGTTGATGGCTAAAGCCATGAATCGTCCCATTTCAAACGTACTGTTCAGCGGTTTTGGCAGTGATGGCGGGGCGGCTGCAGAAGAAGATATTGAAGGCAGCATGAAAGAAATTCAGGCGAATGATGCCGCTATCATGATGGCTTATAGCCAGAAAGTGATTATCGTACCGGGTTATGGTATGGCTGTGGCCCAGGCGCAACATAAGTTAAAAGAGATGGCAGACCTTCTCGAAGCACGTGGCATTGATGTGAAATACGCGATTCATCCTGTGGCAGGCCGTATGCCTGGTCATATGAACGTACTGCTTGCTGAGGCTGGTGTGGATTATGACAATATTCTGGACCTTGAAGAAATTAATCCGGAATTTCCGACAGCAGATGTGGCCCTGGTGATTGGTGCGAATGATGTGGTCAACCCGGTTGCACGTACCAATCCTGATAGCCCTATTTATGGTATGCCGATTCTGGATGCTGACCATGCGCACAATGTCATTGTTATTAAACGTGGCCAGGGCGCCGGTTTCTCCGGTATTGAAAACCATTTGTTTTATGCCGACAACACACAGATGTTATATGGTGATGGCAAGAAAGCCGTAGCGGAACTGGTTGCGGGTATTAAAGCTTTGTAAAAACTAATTTACAATCAACAATAAAAAAGCCTCGAATTCGAGGCTTTTTTATTGTCTTTGTTTGCCGGCTCAGATTGTCACTCTTTGGCAGCTGCCACCAGGAAAGAGGGACTTCCCTGTCCACAAGCGGGGGTAAACCGGCAAAGCGCTGTTACAAATCATAGTTTTTACAGCCGAGGTAAAAAATTAACGATGAACTGTTCAATCTGGCCGAAATAGTTTTCCGATGTACCTTGTGTTACGGCAATAATATTGAAAATAACAAGCATCGTTGAGATACTTAACGCCACTATCATAGGTTTTATTGAATGATTCATTAGCTTCTCCTTTGGTATCATTTAACAGGTTTGTATTCCTGTTTACTATTAATTCAGCAAAATACATGCCAATATGGCAGTATGGTTGCAGGCTTAATTATTTCAATAGGTTATGAATATTTTGTTAGTAAAATGTGACGATTTAATCAAGAAGATTGCATCAAGATAGTGCCGGCATGATTAACAATGGTGCATTTTTAGTGTTTAAAATGTTATAAAATAAGTCGTGTAATTATTTTATTCGCATAAAATCTGCTCACATCATATTCATATTTATTCAATCAGGGGGCGAGTATGAGAACAATACTGGTACTAAATGCCAAAGGGGGTTGTGGTAAAAGTACAATTGCTACTAACCTGGCAAGTTATTTTGCATCTGTGATGGGCAAAAAAGTTGCACTTGCCGACTTCGATCCACAGGAGTCCAGTCTGGCATGGCTTGAAGTGCGTGATGAGAAATGGCCGCACATCGAAGGTGTTGCCGCACATAAAGAACCGTTGCGGGTCGCCAGGGATACCGATGTTTTAATTATGGATGCGCCGTCGCGAGTTCATGGCAAAGAGCTAACCCAGTTGATGCGTAAACCGGAGACAGTATTGTTTCCTGTTTTGCCGTCGCCAATTGATATGCGTGCTGCAACGAAATATACGGAAGAATTATTGAGCAATGGCCGAGTTACCCGCAAAGAGGTAAAAATTGGCGTGATCGCAAACCGTGTACGCCAGAACACCCTGATTTATGCTGAACTATATGACTTTATTAAATCCATAAAGCTGCCATATGTCGCTACCCTGCGAGATACCCAGAATTACATTCACGCGGAAGAACGCGGTATAGGAATTTTCGAGATGGCGCCTTCACAGGTTTATCAGGACCTTGAAGACTGGCGGCAGCTAACCAGCTGGCTGCGCAGTAAACGCAGCATGCCTTAACAGCTTGTTCACCACAGAGGCACAGAGTACACAGAGGAAAGCTTTTTTAAGGTTGCTGCGCCGCAGGCGCGATAACCAATATAAGTGTCTTCTCTGTGTGCTCTGTGCCTCTGTGGTGAAATAATTTTTCATTAGTCATCATCTTGTGTTTATCGCTGAAGATTTATATCAATTTAAAAAGCTGTTTGTAACGCAGTTAAAAAACATGCTGTCTGATGATGAACTGGGCGCGTTTATTTTGGTGCTGGCGAACAGCCAGCAGGACGTCTTTTTAAAAGGGGAGTTGCAGGAAAAATTAAAAAACACTTGTGTTGCTTTGAAAAATAATTTTTCTAAAGGAAATCTTAATGCAACGCAGGATGATATCGATGTTTTTAAACAGCTACTGGATATTGAATTAGAAGATATTGGCCTGTGGAAATATCGAACGGCGGGGCACTGGGAGGTGGCCTGTAATACAATGCGTAAGCTAAGGCCTGCGCGCGCCGCATCGCAGGTATTCAGCTCGATTAAACAACCGTATGATGAAACGAAGTTCCACTTTAATAAACCGTTTTTAAAGCCTGAAATTTTATGGGAGGGCGACTATAAAGGAGTAAAGTCGCGTGTACTGTTCAACAAGTTTCCGTTTTCTGATTATCATTTACTGATTGTTTTGTCACCGGAAAAAAACAGCCCGCAATTGTTAACACAGCAAACACATCAGTATGCGTTTTCTCTTGTTGCAGAAGCAGGCGCAGTATTTCCCGGCTTTGGTATCGGCTTTAACAGTTTAGCGGCAGGCGCATCAGTCAACCATTTTCATTTCCAGGGTTTTGTCCGAGCGCGGGATTTCTCCATAGAAAAAGCTTTGTGGCGACATAATGGCGGCGAGCTTGAATATCCTTTAGCAGTAAAACGCTTTTCGGATGCTGAATCTTCATGGGCTTGCCTGGAGCGGCTATCAGGGCAGGATATCGCTTTTAACTGCCTGTATCGAGACAATGTCTGTTATGTGGTACCAAGAAAATACCAGGGCAGCGTTAATTTACCGGACTGGTTAGCAGGCGCCGGCTGGATAGATGTGGCTGGAGCGATTACGGTATCTGATGAAGAGGTTTTTAATGCTATTGATAAAGAGTTGGTAGCAGATGCTTTAGTGTTACTGTCTGAAAAAAACGGCTAATGGCTGATATCCTGCCTTTCAGGAAGAAAACACCTGCAGAAAAACACAAAGGTAAAACGTTGTGCCGAAGTGGTTTTCATAAGTGGAAGATTGTTAACGAAAGTAAGTTTGACGTTAAACAGGGGAAGTTAGTAACTGTCTATCAATGCATACGCTGTGGGAAACAGAAGAATACAGCGATATAGATTTTATCTTTTTGCTATGTGTCAGAAGGGCAGGCAGTAAAAGGCGCACCTTGTGAGCAACTATTTGCTAACAATTATGTAATCACCATTTGCAATATTATCTATCGTCCACTCACCAATGCTGTAACGAATCAGCCGTAAGGTTGGATAACCGGTCGCTGCTGTCATACGTCTTACCTGGCGGTTGCGGCCTTCGGTAATTGTTAGTTCGATCCACGATGTCGGAATATGCTTGCGTTCCCTGATCTGTGGCACTCGTTGCCATAAATTTTCAGGCTCGGAAATTATTTTTGCTTTTGCCGGTTCTGTTAAACCGTCTTTAAGTTTCAGGCCTTTGGATAATTGTCTTATAGCATCGTCTGTTATTTCACCTTCAACCTGGGCCCAGTAGGTTTTTTGAGTTTTGTTTTTTGGGTCAGAGATTTTGTGCTGTAGTTTGCCATCGTCAGTAAGCAGTACCAGTCCTTCGCTGTCTCGATCAAGCCTGCCTGCGGCATAAACATTTTTCTGTTTGATGAAGTCAGCGAGGGTTTTGCGGCCTTGTTCATCGGTGAACTGGCAAAGCACGTCAAAGGGCTTGTTAAACAATACGATCATAATGGGTGTTCAATATTTTAGGTCAGTTAACAACTTTAAAAGCAATTCACCACAGAGGCACAGAGGACACAGAGAAAATCTTTTTATTGTTAACCGCGCCGCGGCGCTGTTAAAAATAAAAAGCTCTGTGTCCTCTGTGCCTCTGTGGTGAAAAGTTTTTTGACGTTATTTTTCCACTACCGTTTGTGGCTGGATTTTCACCTTTACCCACGATCGCGAATGTCTGTTAAGCAGGCTGTAAATTAAACCAGCGTTGGCGTCGTGCGTTTGCGGCATCAAGCCTGTCCAGTATGGCGTGCATGGCGTCTTCATTTATGCCTGTCCAGCGAAGATCCTGTTTTGGTCCTTTGAATTCTGCATCTGTGACGATAGTGGTTAGTTGTTTGGTCATGGGAAGAATGTGCTGGTGCTGGTCAACCAGCATTTGAATTCTTTTAGAGCCTCGAAATTTCATTTCTGAAATTCTGTGAATATTGTCCGTTATATGGGTTACACCGGGATATTTTTTTAACAGGTTAGAAGCCATTTTATAACCAATGCCGGGAATGCCGGGTATGTTATCGACCTTGTCACCCGCCAGTGCCAGCAGGTCGGCAATTAACTCCGGTTTTACGCCAAAACATTTTTCCACATCCTTATAATGTAAAATTTTGTTGCGTGCATAATCCCACCATACGTCACCGGGCTGGAGTAATTGCGCGAGATCTTTGTCGGCACTAAGAATAGTGATTCTGAAGCCATCTTCACGCAGGCGTGTTGCCAGGGTGCCGATGATGTCATCACCTTCATAACGGTTACTGGAGAAATCAGCAATGCCGGCGGCGCGGCAAAAATCCCGGCAATGTTTGAACTGGTTTTTTAGTTCCGCCGGTGCAGGCGGGCGATTGGCTTTGTATTCTGGGAAAATTTCCCGGCGATATGAATTGGTTTGTTTGGCGTCAAACGCACAGGCAATGTATTCAGGTTGTTCCAGTTCCAGTAATTCTCGCAGAAACTCGGTAAAACCATAAACCGCGTTGCTTGGATTGCCATTGTTATCAACAATTTCCTCGGAATATACATGCCAGCCACGAAAAATGTAGATACTGCTATCGACGAGATAGGCGTGTTTATTCTTCTGGAGTGTCATCTGCAGGCATTTTACTTGAGTGGGGTAGAATGTAAATTATTAAGTTCCATCTTTCAGTGCCGATATTTAAAAATGACATTTAACAATAATCTGTAATTGATTGTGTGATGATTGTCGGACTTAATGATCAAATTTGTAATTTTGAGTCACCCAAAGTGTATTCTTGAGAAAATACGCTATATATTGAAGAGCTATAGTTGTAAAATTTATCCTCCACATTGAGTTTTAATCGAAGTAAATGAATATGTCAGGAATGTCAAAAAGAGCAGTTATCGAATTATCTAAGAAAGGCAGTCGCCTGTTTCGCGGCGGTCAACTGTTGCAAGCAGAGAAAATATACCTGGAAGCCAAAGATCTTGATGCGGAAAACCCATACGTGCTTTCCGGTTTAGGGGATGTTTATCGTAAGCTCAATCGTTTTGAAGAGTCCGGTGCACAATATGAGGAGGTGTTAAAAAAAGATCCGACAAATATTTTTGCTTTGCGTGGGGCCGGTGATGCATATCGAGGCATGAAACAGCCTTTGAAGGCCATACCATTCTGGTTGCGCTATCTGGAAATTAATGAAAAAGACAGCCATGTAATGGTGCGTATTGCTGATGCGTATCACAAGCTGGAAGATATTGACAACGCCATTGATTTTTATGAGCAGTCACTGGCTATCAAACCCTATGACCCATTCGCCTTACTGGGTTTAGGCAATGTTTATTACGCTCAGCATGATGATGAAAAAGCACTGTTGTGCTTCGAGAAACTGCTTGCTAAAAACACTTCGCATAATGTTGTTTTAATGACCATGATCGGCAATATTTACCGCCGCCGCAAGGAATTTGATCGCGCCATGGATCATTATGAAAATGCACTTAAGCTTGATCCAAAAAATAATTTTGCCCTGTTTGGCATGGGTGATTGTTTTCGTGGCCAGTTGAAAATGGACAAGGCTGTATTCTGGTGGGGGAAAATTCTTGATCAGGAGCCTGAAAACCAGGCGCTTTGGACTCGAGTTGGCGATGCTCTTGTATCACTGGGTCGGCTGGACGAAGCTGAGGCACACTATAATGCCAGTTTGCGGGTTGGTTATGACTTATACGCCGTGCTGGGTATGGCAAGGGTCGCGCAAAAACGGGGCGATTTCGATAAAGCCTGTTATTACTGTGAACAGGCGCTCAAAGAAGATGGCGAAAATGTACGCGCCCTGGAAGAGCTGGCAAATATCTGCGATGATGCGGGTTATGCTGATAAAGCGCTGAAACTTCGTGCTCGCATATCAAAGTGATATGGGCAGGTGGCAGCTGAAATTGCTTTCCAGCAACTGAGGGAGCAACAAAGTGCTTAGTCTGTTGATTGCTATAAAAATACTATTTTTCCACAGATGAACACAGAATAAGGGCATAAATAATAATTAAAGAAAATCCTGACATTAACAGGATAATAGGGAAGACTTAATTTTTTATCAGTGTTTATCTGCGTTCATCTGTGGACTGTGTTTCTTTAGTTTTTCTGATATTTTCCTATAGCCCAAAATTAATACAGTTTATTTCCCCGTAAGCGCCTATAATGCGCCCCTTTTTCCTATTTTAATGAGAATTATCGTGAGCGCTAAAATCCGCAATATTGCTATCATTGCCCATGTCGACCATGGCAAGACAACACTGGTTGACCAATTATTGCAACAGTCCGGTACGCTGGATGAACGCAAGGCGCCGACTGATCGCGTTATGGATTCGAACGATCAGGAAAAAGAACGCGGTATTACCATCACCTCCAAAAACACCGCGATTAACTGGAATGGTTACCATATCAACATTGTAGACACACCGGGGCACGCCGATTTTGGTGGCGAGGTGGAGCGTGTACTGTCCATGGTGGATTCGGTTTTACTGCTGGTCGATGCGGTTGATGGTCCCATGCCACAGACCCGTTTTGTTACCCAGAAGGCATTTGCCATGGGTTTTAAGCCTATTGTTGTAATTAACAAAATTGACCGTGATGGCGCCAACCCGCACCGCGCGCTGGATTTGACCTTTGATCTGTTCGATAAACTGGGCGCAACCGACGAGCAGTTAGACTTTCCCGTGATTTATGCTTCGGCAATCAACGGTTACGCAGGCACTGAAGCGGAAATCACCAGCGGTGATATGAGGCCTTTGTTCGAAGCAATCATCGAGCATGTGCATGCCCCGGACGTTGACCCGGATGGGCCTTTCCAGTTACAGATTTCAACACTCGATTACAATAGTTATGTTGGCATTATTGGTATTGGCCGTATTCGCCGCGGTGTTGTTAAAACCAATATGGCGGTAAAAATTGTCGGTGATAATGGTGTCGAACGCGGTGGCCGCATTGGCCAGGTATTAAGTTTTAACGGCCTGGAGCGGGTTGAGGTCGAGTCAGCCGCTGCGGGTGATATCGTTGCCATTACCGGTATTGACCCATTATCTATTTCCGATACCATCTGCGATCCCAATGCTGTTGAAGCACTGCCCGCAATGACGGTTGATGAGCCGACCATCAGCATGACGTTTCAGGCAAATACATCGCCGTTTTCCGGTCGCGAAGGCAAGTATGTCACCAGTCGAAATATCTGGGACCGCCTGCAGCAGGAATTAAAACATAATGTCGCGCTTCGTGTAGACCAGGTTGATGGCGACAAGTACAAGGTGTCTGGCCGTGGTGAGTTACATCTTTCGGTATTGATTGAAACCATGCGCCGGGAAAATTTTGAGCTGGCGGTAGGCCGTCCTGAAGTGATTATTCACGAGGAAAATGGTGTAAAACTTGAGCCGTATGAAGAGCTCACTGCAGATGTTGAAGTTGAGCACCAGGGCGCAGTGATGGAGGCCTTAGGCAAACGCAAGGCTGATCTGAAAGATATGGTGCTGGATGGAAAAGGCCGGGTCCGGCTTGATTTTATAATACCGGCACGCGGTTTAATTGGTTTTAGAACGGAATACCTTTCGATGACGCGTGGTACAGGTTTGATATATAGCGTGTTTGATCATTACGGACCAATAGTGTCTGATGACATCGGTCAGCGTGCTAATGGTGTACTGGTTTCCAATGCGCATGGTAAGGCAGTGGCCTATTCGCTATGTCCGTTGCAGGAACGCGGAAAGTTACTGGTGGGCAATAATGATGAAGTTTACGAAGGCCAGATTGTGGGTATTCATTCGCGTGATAACGACCTGGTGGTTAACCCGATTAAACCCAAGCCATTAACCAATGTACGCGCCTCAGGTACCGATGATGCGCTGACACTGTCTCCGCATATTCAGTATACGCTGGAACAGGCTTTAGAATTTATCGATGACGATGAACTGGTCGAAGTTACACCTCAGAGTATTCGAATTCGTAAAAAACTGCTTAAGGAGCATGAGCGCAAGACCTCAACCCGTGGTCGTGCAAGTCGATAACTTAATCGCTGCTGCCGCGTTAAATGCCAGAGATAGCTGCCAGAAACATGATCGCACCCGGCAATGACACGCCGTGAAACCATCCATGGTGGCTCAGCACCCGCATCCATGTCGGTGATAGTCATTGCCGGGTGCGCTCAATTCATGTTTCTGGCAATAAACAAGGGTCGAAGGTGAAGTTATACTCATTGCAGCTTATTTTCCGATGATTGATAAATCACATGAAATAGTTGTATAAGTCAACATATTTGTATTACTTTCATGTATAATTCGCCGGCTAAAATAATCCTGATGAGTGCCATCGAAAAGCTGGTCATCGGAAAGCTGACTGTGTAATGTCAGCTTTGTCGCTTCTAAGGGGTTGTGAATTTTTAACAATAAACGTACATTTGACTAAATGTGCACTCAGGGTAGTAGAGCCATGGCAGACGCAGACTTAAGTAAATATAGAAATATCGGCATTTTCGCCCACGTGGACGCCGGTAAAACGACGACCACAGAACGTATTCTAAAACTAACCGGTAAAATTCATAAAATCGGTGAAGTTCATGACGGTGAAGCAACTACCGACTTCATGGAACAGGAGCAGGAACGTGGTATTACTATTCAGTCTGCGGCAACCAGCTGTTCCTGGAACGGTCATCGTTTAAACATTATTGACACACCGGGACACGTTGACTTTACTATCGAAGTATACCGTTCACTGAAAGTGCTTGATGGCGGCATTGGCGTGTTCTGTGGTTCTGGCGGTGTTGAGCCTCAGTCAGAAACCAACTGGCGTTATGCCAATGACTCTGAAGTTTCTCGTATTATTTTCGTTAACAAACTGGACCGTATCGGTGCTGATTTCTACCGCGTGGTCAAACAGGTGGAAGAAGTGCTGGGTGCGGTGCCACTGGTTATGGTTTTACCTATTGGCATTGAAGAAAAATTTAAAGGTTGTGTTGATTTATTAACACGCAAAGCCTGGATCTGGGACAATGAGGCAGACACAACAGCTTACCGTATTGAGGAGCCGCCAGCAGAAATGGCTGATCAGATAGAAGAGTGGCGTGAAAAACTGATCGAAACGGCACTTGATCAGGATGATGATGTTATGGAGCGTTATCTTGATGGCGAAGAGCCAACACCGGAAGAAGTTACAAAATGTATCCGTAAAGGTACGCTTAATATGGATTTCTTCCCGACTTATTGTGGCTCAGCATTCAAAGATAAAGGCGTTCAGATGGTTCTGAATGCTGCGGTTGATTACCTGCCTGATCCAACAGAAGTTAAACCGCAACCGGAAGTTGATCTGGAAGGTAACGAAACCGGTGAGTATGCAATCGTTGACCCGAACAAACCACTTCGCGCACTGGCGTTCAAGATAATGGATGACCGCTTTGGCGCCTTGACCTTCATCCGTATCTACTCTGGCCGTATGGACAAGGGCGTGACCGTGCTTAATACCTTTACCGGCAAAACAGAACGTATCGGTCGTATGGTAGAAATGAATGCAGATGAACGTATCGAACTTGATCATGCACAGGCTGGTGACATTATCGCTGTTGTCGGTATGAAGAATGTACAGACTGGTCATACTTTGTGTGATGAGAAAAATCCTGCAACGCTGGAGCCGATGGTATTCCCTGATCCAGTGATTTCAATTTCGATTTCACCAAATGATAAAGGTGCCTCTGAAAAGCTCGGTATCGCACTGGGTAAGATGATCAAAGAAGATCCATCCTTCCGTGTAGAGACTGATGAAGACAGTGGCGAGACCATCCTTAAGGGCATGGGTGAGCTGCATCTTGATATTAAAGTCGATATTCTTAAACGTACTCACGGTATTGATGCAACGATCGGTAAACCACAGGTTGCTTACCGCGAAACGATTACAAAACGAATCGAAGACTCTTATACACATAAGAAACAGTCAGGTGGTTCGGGTCAGTTTGGTAAAATTGATTACGTTATTGAGCCGGGTGAACCGGGCACTGGTTATGAGTTTGAATCAAAAGTAACCGGTGGTAATGTACCTCGTGAATTCTGGCCAGCGATTGAAAAAGGCTTTAAGATAATGTCTGAGCACGGTGTACTGGCCGGTTTCCCGTGTCTGGACTTTAAAGTGACATTAATGGATGGTCAGTTCCATGCGGTGGATTCATCAGCAGTAGCGTTTGAGCTTGCTGCAAAAGCGGCCTACCGCCAGTCTATGCCTAAAGCCGGGCCGCAGCTGATGGAGCCAATCATGAAAGTTGACGTGTTTACACCGGAAGATCACGTGGGTGATGTTATCGGTGACCTGAACCGTCGTCGCGGCATGATTAAATCACAGGACGCTAACCCAACAGGTGTTCGCATTAAAGCAGAATGTCCACTGAGCGAAATGTTCGGTTACATTGGTACACTGCGTACCATGACATCAGGACGTGGCCAGTTCTCTATGGAGTTCCTGCATTACGTGCCAGCACCGAAGAACGTTTCTGAAGCAGTAATTAAAGAAGTGAAGGAACGCGAAGCAGCTAAGTAATAGGTTCTGAGTTACCTAAAAAAGCCGGCTGCTTTTGAGTCGGCTTTTTTGCTTTTAAAAAAATGTTTCACCACAGAGACACAGAGAACACAGAGAAAAACTTATTCGTTGTTAATCGTGCCGCGGCGCTGTTAAAAACTAAACGTGACTCTGTGTCTCTGTGGTGAAAGCTTTTAGCGGTTTACGGATTATGATTGAAACAAGCTGGTTGATCGGGTTACATGTGCCTGCGGAGTTAGCGCCGTCTGAAGTATTGTGGATGGCGAATGTTCTGTTTTTGATCATCCTGTATTTCGCTGCAAGGAATGTCCCTTTTAAGGGGTTGCTGGCCAACTCACCGAGTCAGCATGTTTATTTTGGCGCAATGGTTTGCCTGTTGCTGCTGTGGGGTATAAAAGCGGGTGTTTCACCTGGCCTGGGCTTTCATCATTTGGGCGCAACCCTGTTTACCCTGATGTTTGGCTGGCCGTTAGCGATATTTGGTCTGACGGTCATTATGTCGGCTTCAGTTTTGATACAGTATAATGAGGTCATCAGCCTGGGCCTTAACGGCTGTTTAAGTATTGTCATTCCGGTGTTTGCCAGTTATGCAATATTAAAGCTGTCACAAAAATATTTACCGGATAATTTTTTTATCTACATATTTGTCGCTGCGTTCTTTGGCGCAGGTATTGCCGTTGCGCTCAGCCGGTTTTCTTCAATCATCCTGTTAGCTCTGGTGAATGCTTATCCGGAAGCGAAATTAGTTGAAGAGTCACTGCTTTACACACCATTGTTTATGTTCCCGGAAATGTTTGTTACCGGCATGCTGATCAGTATTTTTGTAGTATATAAACCGGACTGGGTCGTTACTTTTGAGGATGAACGTTATATTACAGGCAAGTGATACAGTGAGAATTCTGTTTAATATGAAATAACAGACCTTTAAAAAATGCATATGAATGAGAAAAAAATGAGCAAAATGTGATGGCCATCAAATGTAAATAATTTCTTATGTATATGTTGGTCTACGTCTTCAATAACTGAATCAGCGGACGATCATTCGTCTGTCACTATTTCTGCCAAACCGTCCAGTACTAGCGCGCTCGGACTCACGGTGCCAATAATCTCGTTATCTGTCTCAACCAGGACGCGTGTCAGGTTAAATGCAGACATTAGGCGCGCACAATATCTGATATCCATTTCGGTACGGCTCCACGCGCTACACGGTATCGTCAATGTCCTTTCACCCGCCACCGCAGGCGTTCGCGAAAATCCTGCCGCGATTGAGGCTGGCTCCAACGAGTTTTTTCGTACTTCGGCAACATTTCTGACCGGCGCCGAAGACTCACCCGTATTCGGTTCACTGGTCTACGCCGACGACGGTGGCTTTCGCGACGACTCCGGTTACCGACACGGAAAAGTGCAGCTCGGCGCTGACTGGGGATCTTCCTGCCTCCGAGTTCACAACCGTGTTTGGCGCCACGGATCTCGACCACGAAACCGCCGGATTCATCTTTGGCGAGGACGCTT
>CAVYHW010000061.1:0-14748 GCA_963768215.1 uncultured Gammaproteobacteria bacterium | reverse complement strand
ACGGTTTTATGGTGCTGATTGTGGTGACTGGTTTGTCGGTCGTACCGGTTACACGGGCGAGGATGGTTTTGAAGTGATGCTGCCGGATACAGAAGCTGCCGCACTTTGGGACAAGCTGGCTGAGGCGGGCGTTAAACCCTGTGGGCTTGGGGCGCGTGATACCTTAAGACTGGAAGCCGGTATGAATTTATATGGCAGCGATATGACGGAAGAGACTTCGCCGTTAATTTCCGGGCTGTCATGGACTGTTGCCTGGTCACCGGAAGACAGGGATTTTATAGGGCGTAGTGCACTGGAGAAAGAAAAAGCCGAAGGTATCAAGCAGAAGATTGTTGGCCTGGTGCTTGAAGAACGGGGTATCTTGCGTGGCCATCAAAAAGTGGTTGCTGAAAATGACGAAGGCGTCCAGCTGGGAGACGGTGAAATTACCAGTGGTACTTTTTCGCCAAGTCTGCAAAAATCAATCGCGCTGGCAAGAGTGCCTGCTGGGACCGGTAAAACCTGTAAAGTGGAAATTCGCGGCAAGTTATTGAAGGCGCGGGTGGTTAAGCCGGTTTTTGTGCGCGATGGGCAGGCTTTATAGATGTTAAGTTTTTCTGTCATTGATATGCTAAAACACAGAGAAAATGCATTTTGTCCGCGCCATGAAATATTTTATGGCGCATAAAACGCGAAACACACAAAAATATTTTTATTTTTAAGTATCTTGCATTCTTTAACAGGTTATATTTTGTTGATTTTGTGCTTTTAAACTTTTGCGTTATTCGCGGACCATGGTTTTGTTTTTATGATGAAAGCAGTTATTAATTTTTTGTTACCAACGCGTATAATATGCGCCACAGAAAGATTTGTAGCCGGAGAAAAAAATGAGTGAAGTTCCTTCTGAATTAAGATTTACCAAATCACATGAATGGCTGCGTGTTGAAGATGACGGCCTGGTGACTGTGGGTATAACTGACCACGCACAGGAATTACTGGGTGATCTGGTTTTTGTAGAATTACCAGAAGTCGGCCTGGAGTTTGTTGCTGGTGATGAGTGCTGTGTGGTTGAATCAGTAAAAGCAGCTTCCGATGTTTATATGCCAATCAGTGGTGAAATAGTTGAGATAAATGAAACACTGCTTGATGAGCCGGAAACAATAAATACCTCACCATACGACAGTGGCTGGTTATTTAAAATTCAACCGTCATCTGAAGAGTTAGATGAGATTGATGAGTTAGATGAGTTGATGGATGCAGACGCTTATCAGGCCGAAATAGAAGAATAGACAGAGAGAAGGTCTTTGGTTGTTTGTCTTTTGTCCTTAGACCAAATACAAACGACCAAAGACTGTTTTAAAACATGCCTTTTATCCCCCATACCGATCAGGAAATAGCACAGATGCTTGATAGCATCGGTGTTAATTCTATTGATGACTTATTTGACGAGATTCCTGCGCATTTGCGAACTGCTGTTATGGAGGCCATTCCACAGGGCATGACCGAAATGGAAGTTTCTCGTTTAATGCACCAGCGTGCGGACGAAACGACTAAAGCGCTGTGTTTTTTAGGTGCAGGTGCGTATCAGCATCACATTCCATCAGCGGTATGGGAAATCACTACCCGCGGTGAATATTATAGCGCCTACACTCCCTACCAGGCCGAAGCTTCACAGGGCACCCTGCAGTTAACATACGAATTCCAGAGCATGATGACGGTGTTAACGGCGATGGATGTATCAAACGCATCCATGTATGACGGCGCCTCATCTATGGCCGAAGCTATTCTGATGGCGGTGCGCGCCAATCGTAAATCAAAGTCACGAAAAATATTGGTACCAACAACCATTAACCCGGTTTACCGCCAGACTGCGCATACCATTGTTAAAGGTCAGCAAATAGAACTGCTTGAAGTGCCTTATGACAGGGAAACCGGCACGGTGACACTGGAACAGCTTAAACAAAAGACCCAGGACCAGGAAGGTGGTGACATAACGGCGCTGGTATTACAGCAGCCCAACTTCTTTGGCTGTCTTGAGGCAGTAGATGAAATAACCGACTGGGCGCTCGAAAATAATATTTTAGTTATTGCAGTTATAAATCCATTGACCATGGCGGTATTAAAGCCGCCGGGTGAATGGGGCAGTGTTGCACCGGGATCTAAAACCGGGAAAGGTGCCGATATTGCCTGTGGCGATGGTCAGCCTTTAGGTGCACCGATGTCTGCAGGCGGTCCTTATTATGGATTGCTTTGTTGCAAGCAGGCGCTGGTCAGACAAATGCCCGGTCGCATTGTGGGCCGTACCGTTGATTTAGATGGTAAAGAAGGTTTTGTATTGACCTTGCAGGCGCGTGAGCAGCATATTCGTCGATCAAAGGCGACTTCAAATATCTGTACTAATCAGGGGTTGGTAGTGACAGCGTCTACCATTTATATGGCGATCATGGGTGCAAGGGGTCTGGAAAACACTGCAGCAGCCTGTTTTGCCAATAATAATCGGCTTGTTGAAAAACTTACCGCGATCAACGGTGTTAAAAAAACTTTTGCCGGCATACATTTTCATGAAACCGTGTTACAGCTGGAGGAGCCTGCTGCAGATGTATTGAGTGGTTTACTGGGTAAAGGTATTCTTGGCGGTTACAACCTGTCACAGGATTATCCTGAGTTAGGCAATGCGATTCTTGTTTGTACCACAGAAATGCGCTCTGAAGATGATATTAATGCTTATGCTAAAGCGATGCAGCAAGTGCTGGATGCAATACAGACATCTGCCGGTTCTTCTAGCGCTGAAACTGCATCGTTGCCGGAGACTGCCTGATGTTAATCTTTGAGCATTCATCCGCTGGTCGCAAAGGTGCGCCACAGTCCCCGCCTGAGAAAGCATCTCTTTCAGCGATCCCGGAAAAGCTGTTACGTAAAGATAGCGCAGCACTGCCAGAGGTTTCTGAATTACAGGCAGTTCGCCATTACACACGCTTGTCCAAGAAAAACTTTTCCATTGATACCGAATTTTATCCACTGGGTTCCTGTACTATGAAGTACAACCCGCGGGCCTGTAATACACTGGCGATGTTGCCCGGGTTTTTAAATGCACATCCATTAACACCGGATCAGCAAAACCAGGGTTTTCTTGCATGCATGTATGAATTGCAGTCGATGTTATGTGAAGCCACCGGTATGGCGGCATTTTCGCTGGCGCCGATGGCGGGTGCACAGGGTGAATTTGCCGGGGTGGCAATGATCGAGGCTTATCACAAGTCTCGCGGCGATGAAAATCGTAAAGAAATCCTGGTGCCCGATGCAGCGCATGGCACCAATCCAGCCACCGCTGTGATGTGTGGCTTTAGCGTAAAAGAAATTCCTACGCTTGAAAATGGTGACGTTGATATCGAAGCCCTGAAACAGGCAGTGGGACCACAGACCGCTGGATTAATGTTGACCAATCCATCAACACTGGGTGTGTTTGAACGTAATATTGAAGCCATAGCAAAAGTGGTGCATCAGGCAGGTGGTTTGCTGTATTACGATGGTGCCAATCTGAATGCTATTTTGGGGAAAATTCGACCCGGTGATATGGGCTTTGATGTTATTCATTCAAATTTGCATAAAACATTTTCCACCCCACATGGTGGCGGCGGTCCTGGCTCGGGTGCGGTTGGTGTTGCTGAGCGCCTGAAACAGTTTTTACCTTTGCCTGTGGTGGCTAAGGATGATAATGAAAGTTATCGCTATTTGACGGCGAAGGACTGTCCACACAGTATTGGAAGGCTGTCTGCCTTTATGGGCAACCCCGGTGTATTGTTGCGCGCCTTTATTTATATGCGATTGCTTGGCCGCGAAGGCATGGTGCGTGTGGCGGAGTTTGCGACGCTAAATGCAAATTACATGATGGCGGAAGCAAAACGTCGAGGTTTCACTTTAGCCATTGATCTGAATGATGATAAGCGCCGCGCCAGTCATGAATTTATTATTACGCTGAAAAATGAAGCACGTGAATATCATGTATCAGCCATGGACTTTGCCAAACGTCTGCTTGATCTAGGTTATCATGCACCAACAACTTATTTTCCGTTACTGGTGCCGGAATGTTTATTGATTGAGCCGACAGAAACGGAAGCCAGGGAATCACTGGATGGGTTCATGGATGCACTTGAGCAAATTAAACATGAAGCACAAACCAATCCTGATTTATTACATGCCGCACCACAGACTTTGCCGGTAAAACGTCTTGATGAAGTCAGGGCGGCGAAACAGCTGGATCTTGCTTATAGAGCTAGTTGTTAGTAATTGGTCGTTCGTCTCTGGTCGAAAAACTAAAGACAAACGACAAACGACGAACGACTTGTCTCAAGCTTTTTCTACCCGGTTTCGTCCATGTTCCTTTGCCAGGTATAAGGCTTTATCAGCCCGATCAAGTAATGTTTCAAGATTATCTGATCCGGCGATAAATTCGGTTACACCAAAACTGCTGGTAATATGCCCTGCTGTTTTAAATTCAAATTTTTCAATGTCATGGCGTAAACGTTCAGCGTGAATCAGTGCACCACTACAATCGGTTTCTGGCGCTAATATAATAAATTCTTCACCACCATAACGCGCAAAAATATCCGCGCTACGGTTTGCTTTAGAGACAATTTCCGTCACTTTCTCCAGCACTTTATCACCCACCAGGTGGCCAAAATTGTCATTGACATCTTTAAAGTGGTCCAGGTCGAAAAAGATTATTGAAAAAGTAGTGCCATAACGGTTTGCCTTGTCGATTTCAATGTCCAGGAAATGTGCAAAATGCAATCGATTGTATATATGTGTAAGCGAGTCTGTGTAGGCGATCTCAGTCATTGCTGTGCTTAACGTTTTGATACGGGCGAGCATGACGCCAAATATAAGCCCAACCATAATAGGAATAATAAAAGAAACGACGGTGAGTTCTACCTTGAGTACAACAAGAGTGTGAATGATATTCAACAGCACAGTAACACAGCAGGCCAGGCTGATATAGTACAGATAAATAATTACTATACGTTTTGACGCGATTTTTGTATTTATAGTCATTGTCGAATGCTATTTGTGATGATAGGGTATCCTATCGCTTAATGGCGGCTTTTTCATCTTATTGCATTCTTCAGGTGGCTAACATGGCTATAAAAATATTGCATTCACGCAACTACGCCGCTTTTTTTATAGCGTTGTTTGCTGTTTTATTTTCTATATCGATTAATGCCAGGCAGCTTGGTGATGTCAGTTTGCCCGATAGCGTAGTAGTGGACGGAACTGATACGGCCTTACAGTTGAATGGTATGGGTTATCGTACCAGGTTTATTTTTAAGGTGTATGTTGGTGCGCTTTATACGCAATCAAAAGTTAAATCGCGTGATACGGCGCAGGCATTAACGGGACCGAAGCGCATTGTTATGCATATGGTTTATGATGAAGTCAGCCGGAATAAAATGGCCGCTGCTTTTAATGAGGGATTTGAAGAAAATAATTCCAATGAGAAGCTGGAAAAATTAAAAGCACGCATACAAACACTTATTAGTTACTTTCCTGATTTAAAACAGGGTGACGCAGTGTTGCTTGATTATGTTCCACAGACAGGCACACGCGTAACAATTAATGAAAAAGAAAAAGGTGTCATCGAAGGTGCTGATTTTTATTCAGCTCTGCTTGATATCTGGCTGGGTGAAGAGCCGGCTGATGAAGAATTAAAAGAAGCTATGTTAGGTGAACAGGAAGATAAAGATGATTAATATTTTCCACAGATGAACGCAGATAAACACGGATAAAAGCTTTACTCTGATGTCAATAATCTGTGTTTATCTGCGTTCATCTGTGGATTAAATAATATTTTAGCTTTTAGCTTGTAGCTCCGCAGCCGCATCCCGAAAAGTGCCTTCAGCAACAACACCGGTAAGTACCCTGTCGCCAAAAATGAAACTGGGAACACTTTGAATATTATGTTTACGCGCAGAGTTAAAGTTTGCAAGCAAACGTTGCTGGAAGCTTTCGTCAGTCCATGCGGATTCGATTAACTCATTGTTGATGCCACAGGAGGTAGCAATTTCATTGAGTATGTTTCTATCACCGATATTTTTACCATCAACAAAATAGGCACTAAACAGTTTTTCGTGTAAGTCATAAAATACATCGGCTCCGCATTGTTTGGCCGCTTCTGATAATAGCAGTGCATCTTTTGAGTTGGTAATAAAGTTGAGTTCTGCAAGCGGTATGTTTTCTTCCTTTGCAACACGCTGCAGGTTAGTGAGCATCTGTTGCCACTGTTCCGACGGATAATCCAGGGAGTCTATGGGCTCACCTTCTGCTGAGGTTTCTGGATGTATTTCAAGAAAACACCAGTTTATTTTTAAATCGTAGCTCTCACGTAAACGTTGCAAGCGGTGAGACCCGACATAACAAAAAGGGCATATATAATCACTGTAAACGGTAATTTTTAGTTCAGGTAAAGTCATTATCTATTACTATTAGCTAGAGACATGAATCGAAAACATCACCCAATGACACGCCGTGAAACCATCTATGGTGGCTCAACACCCGTATCCATGCGGGTGATGGTCATTGCTGGATGTGCCCGGTTCATCTCTCTGGCGGTTAACGGCACAGTAGTGCCTCACTATATAACATTCTACTTTTGTCTGACATTGTCTTTTATTATCAGTTCACCTGCATGTGCTGATGAAAAAAATAAGTTAAATAAATCTGAAACAGAGTGGACATTGGGAGCGGGTATAGGTGCTTTTGATTTCCATCTTTATCCGGGGGCGAAAGAAACTCGTCGACTGGTTCTGCCTGTTCCATACTTTACATTTCGCTCTCCCAAATTTGAAATAGATCGGGGCATTAAAAGTTTTTTATACCATTCTGAAACAGTTGTGCTGGATATCAGTGCTGATTTTGGTTTGCCTGCGGACAGTGATGATACGCAAGCACGAAAAGGCATGCCTGACCTGGATTTCATGTTGCAACTTGGTCCGTCTGTTGAGTTTCTTCTAAACGATAATAATAAAAACTATTTTGATACACGCTTTGAAATACCTTTGCGCGTTGCTTATGCAACTGACTTTAGCGGTATAGAAAATATCGGTTATTTATTCGAACCGCGTTTTAGTTTTAACCATCGACGTTCAGCCAAAACAGGCCTGTCGCATAAAGCGACTTTTGGGCTCAAGTTTGCGACCCAGGACTTTCATTCATATTATTACGATGTGACTCCTGAATTTGTTACTGTCACACGGCCCGCCTTCAAAAGTGATGCCGGCTTTGGTGGCAGTTTTATTAAATATCGTATTAGCTATAAAACTAAAGCTAAAACGGGCAACAACTTTGTTTACTGGGCGTTTTTACGTTATCAATCACTTCGTGGTGCGGTTTTTGAAGATAGTCCACTCGTGCTAAAAGATGATTATTTTTTTGCTGGTGTAGGTTTTGCCTGGATTTTTTCTGGCAGTCCCTAGGAAACTTCTGATTAAGTCTGGGTCGAACAGATTCTCGGTTAAAATGTTCTGGTTCAAGGCGTGGAACGCACGTAATAGCAGGGCTATTGCGAAGTTTCACAACACAGAAACAGGATATTTTAATCGCAAGATGTCGATTCATGACTTAATCAGAGGCTCCCCCTAGCTTAAAAACATGGTAATACTAAGTGTAAATAGTAATAATGAAAAACTTAACCGTAATGCTTTTTCGGAAATACTGTGTGCCACTTTTGCGCCTAAGGGAGCAAAAATAAAACTGCTGCATGCAATGAAAAATAATGCATAGAGATGCAGATAACCTGTTGATGATGTGCTGCTTAACTGCTGCCCCCAGCCGGTATATACGTAGGACAAAGTGCCAATCAGTGCAATTGGCAATCCACAGGCGGCTGATGTAGCAACCGCTTTTTGCATTGAAATATTAAACCAGTGTAAAAAAGGTACAGTCATGGTGCCGCCGGCAATACCGATAATCGTGGAAATGAAGCCGATGATAAAACCACCTGTCGTCGCAGTTAATTTTTTTATATTTGTTTCTTGTCGGGCTGGCTGTTTTTTTAACAGTAAATTTATTGCAACAAGTAATTCAAACAGGGCAAAAATTGTTGTTAATAGTTTGTTATCTAATGCTGAAGCGAATATTCCGCCAAACCAGGCGCCAGTAATAATTCCCGGAGTTAATAAAAAAACAAGTGACCATATTACGGCCTGTTTTTTATGATGGGCCAGGGTAGAGGACAGTGAGGTAAAAACGATGGTTGCCAGCGAAGTTGCCACAGCCATGTGCATCAGGTGCTGTTGATCATAACCCTGTTTTGAAAAAATAGCATACAAAACCGGTACAATAATTAAGCCGCCACCAACACCAAACAGGCCAGCGGCAAGACCGGCAAACGCCCCGGTTGCAAGGTACAGCAAGACTTCAATCAGGTTCAGCTCTAACAAGTGAAAGAAGCTCCTGTTAATGAAGAGCAAACAAAACTATTTTGCCGCGAAGAACGCAAAATGACACGAAAAAAGCTTTCATTGTTTTTAACTTTGCGTATTTTGCGTTCTTCGCGGCAAAAAGGTTTTTAACTCTTAGTTGATTGCTGGTGAAGCTGTATTACTAAATTACAGTCCAGGTAAGTGTGCCCGTCGGCGTCACCTTTGATAACAGTAAAGGGGCTGTCAGGCTCACCAAACTGGTCCAGCACAATGCAGGCATCGGTGAATTCATGGTCCCTGGTGTAATCGTTAATGGTAATAATGGTAGTTAAGTTTGCGCCTTTTGATGATTTGATACCATTGGCTGAGTCTTCGAAGACAATACATTCATCTGCAGTCAGGTTCATGGCTTTTAAGGCATAATCATAGATGTCCGGCGCAGGTTTCTTGGCCGGCACAATATCACCTGCAGCGATAACTTCAAACCAGTCGATAGAGTCTGCACCCAGGGTATGTGTCAGTAAGGCGGTTATATTTTCAGGAGTGGTTGTAGTTGCTATAGCCAGTCGAAAACCTCGCTGCCGCGCTTCCTTGATTAAACGCTCAACACCGGGACGTAATGGAATGGCGCCAGTAGATAATAACTCTGTGTAATGGCGTGTTTTAGCCTGATGTAATTCAGGAATCAGTGTTTCAAGATTGTCTGGCAGTTTGTCCTTGTCGAGTAATTTGTCTGTATAAAATTTCATGCGCTCCTTGCCGCCGGTAACGGCAAGCAACTTGCCGTATGTATCAATGTCCCAGTGCCAGTCCATGCCATATTCTTCAAAAGCCTGGTTGAAGGCGACGCGGTGGCCATCACGTTCGGTGTCAGATAAGGTGCCATCGACATCAAATATAAAGGCTTTCAGCTGTTCATTTTCGAGTGAGTTATTCATAAAGACGTAATATTGCATTGATGTAAAATAAAACATGCAATATTACAGTAAGCCGCAATGTAAAAAAACACAAAACCGCAATGAGTAGAATTAGGTATTATAGTCACCATGAAAATACAAAGAATTATGAAACAGGTAGATAATGCATCAAGGCAGCGCTAGCAAAATAAAAGCATTCACATGGCAAGGCATTTTTGCCATGATTAAGCAGCATAAGTCGCTGTTAATTAAGGCGAATATTATTGCCGTAATGGCCACTATTGTCAGCGTGCCGGTGCCCTTGCTAATGCCTTTACTGGTTGATGAGGTTTTGCTGGATAGACCTGGAAAAATCATCGATCTGCTATCAGCTATATTTCCACAACAATGGCTGACGCCTGTCAGTATTATTGTGATGGTGATGCTGCTTTCTATGGCATTAAGACTGGTTGCGCTACTGTTGGCCGTATGGCAGACACGTGACTTTACCCAGGTAGCAAAAGATGTGACCTACCGAATTCGTCTGTCGTTATTGCAGCATTTGCAAAAAGTTTCGATGGCGGAATATGAAGCGGCAGGCTCGGGTTCTATAACATCTCACCTTGTAACTGATGTGACTGCCATTGATGACTTCCTTGGTGCGTCATTAAGTAAGTTCATTGTGGCTTTACTGACGGTGATTGGAGTGGCTTTAGTGCTGCTGTGGATGCACTGGCAGCTGGCATTATTTATTTTATTAATGAACCCGGTGGTGATTTATTTCACCATGGTGATGGGTAAAAAAGTAAAAAGTTTAAAACGTAACGAAAATATTTCGTTTGAACTGTTTCAACAGGCACTGATTGAAACGCTGGATGGCATTCAGCAGATACGGGCCAGTAACCGCGAAAGCCATTATTTACAGCGCGTTGTTTCGCGGGCACAGCAGCTAAGAGATAATATGGTTGCCTTTGGCTGGAAGAGTGATGCGGCAAATCGTTTGTCGTTTTTTATATTCCTCATGGGTTTTGAATTCTTTCGTGGCCTTAGCATGGTGGTCGTATTATTCAGTGGACTGACCATTGGTGAGATGTTTGCGGTATATGCCTACCTCTGGTTTATGATGGCGCCGGTGCAGGAGGTTCTGGGTATTCAATACAGTTATTACAGTGCTAATGCGGCCTTAGAGCGTATTAATAAATTGCAGGCAATGAAACACGAGCCGCAATACCCGCATAATAAGAATCCGTTTAAAGATAAACACACAGTAGGATTAACAGTTGAAAACGTCAGTTTTTCTTATGGCGAAGGCCTACCTGTGCTTGATGGTGTCAGCCTGTCGATTGCAGAAGGTGAAAAGGTCGCGCTGGTTGGCGCCAGTGGCGGCGGCAAATCGACACTGGTGCAAATCATTTTAGGACTGTATCCGGCTGATTCGGGTGAGCTTTATTTTGACGGCGTTAATTTAAAAGATATTGGCCTGGATGTGGTAAGAGAAAATGTTGCTACTGTGTTGCAGCAACCGGCCATGTTCAACGATACGGTGAGAGAAAATCTTTGTTTAGGCCGTGATATAAGTGATGATGCTATCTGGAAAACACTGGAAATTGCGCAGATGTCCAAAGTCGTTAAAGCAATGCCTGAACAGCTGGACAGCATTATCGGGCGCAGCGGCATAAGGTTATCAGGTGGTCAGCGTCAACGTCTGGCGATTGCAAGAATGATACTGGCTGATCCTAAAGTGGTTATATTAGATGAAGCTACTTCATCACTTGATACAGAAACTGAATCATTACTACATGAAGCCATGCATGCGTTTTTGCAAAACCGGACAACATTAATTATTGCTCATCGCTTAAGTGCGGTGAAGCAGGCTGATCGTGTGCTCGTGTTTGATGCAGGTAAAATAATAGATGAGGGCCATCACCAGGTATTAATTAATAAAGATGGCCTGTATCGTGATTTATACGGCAGCAGAAGTTAATCTGGCATTTCATAATATCGCCTATTGCTGTTGTGTTAACTGTGGCAGGCATGGACCGGAAACATCGAGCAAAAACTCGCCGTGAGACCATCCATGGTGGCTCAACACCCGCATCCATGCGGGTGATGGTTTTTTTCGATATTTTCGGCCCATGCTACGAATCAGGACAAATTATTTTTACTTGAAGAGGAACAGGTATGAAATTAAATATATTTAGATCGATTATTTTTATTTTGTTTCTGTCAGCTAATGTTATAGCCGTTAATGCAGCCAGTGTCGGCAGCGGTGGCGTAGGTGCAGTCATTTTCAAAAAATTCAACCAGTGTGAGTGTTGTCGTAGGCTCAGGAAGTTCGTTTAATGATACCTATACCATTCTGGGTGTTGGTGTCGGCTATTATGTAATGCAAGGCCTGGAAATTGGCATTGATGCGCAGCACTGGTTTTCCGGTGATCCTTCGATTACAAAAGTCAGTCCGCAAATCAGGTATGTATTTACCCAGCCAAAAGTCATAAAGCCTTATCTAGGTGCGTTTTATCGGCGGACATTCATTGAGAACCTGGATGATGCAGACTCATTCGGTTATCGTGCGGGAGCTTATTTCTCAAATAATAACGGAGTTTATGTAGGTGGAGGTGTAGTCTATGAAGAATATAAAGACTGTAATTTTTCTGACTGCTCCACTAGCTATCCTGAAGTGCTGATGTCATTTAGCTTTTGATTATTTGGGCCTGTTAACACTAATACGCAACAAGATATCGGAGTCGCAAATAAAACGACATCAACAACTATGGGCAATGGGCTAAATCTTAAAGTTTGTTGGCTAGTTGTCGATTGTAGAGAGGTGAGTGTAATTTTGAGGTAGCCAGGCTATGGCCGCATAGACTCTAAAAAAGTTGGTCTAACAGTACTGATGTGTGAACTTCGTGAGTGAGAAAGTATGAGTCCCTGGAACACATTGATTGACCCCGATAAAAAAGGCGAAAACCATCTCGACGCTACAGTCGAACAACTACACGATTGCGTCTCACTCCTTGCATTGAGTATCGTTCATCATCGCGCCAAATTCGGTGTTGTACCATTCGAATACTCAGCGACCGAACTTGGCTCCGCTGAGCCTGGATCTGTTACACCAGAGGTTCTCGCTAAAGGAAGGCAAATCCTCGAAGAGGCCCTTGCGATCATTAAACATGCGTCTATCCCGTCATCGAATCATCATCCACAAGGAAAAGCGCCAAAGATAAAACTGGAGGAGAAAAGGCAGCAGGTTCGCATCAATGTGTCAGCGCCGATTTTTGTGATGCCTGATAACTCTACCACTCCACTCAAAGCAACATTGAAGAATATCTCATGGGGAGGTGCGGCCTTGCAGATTGATCAATCTATAGGTGAGGTAGGTGATTCCATTCACATCGAACTGCCGAGCTTTAAAGGTTGTCAAATCATGGTGCAAGCCCAGATTATCGGACTTTTTGGCACCCGTGACGGGCAGGCATACAGCGTACGGTTTTCTAAGGTTAGAACCGATGACGAGGATCTATTCGAACAACTCCTCGAGTTCCTGGCCGATTCGGGAGACGATACTGGGCAACGTAAGCATGCAAGGCTGACGCAACGGATTAATATCCAGTACAACGATACTAACGAGCTGCAGGCCACGTTAGAGGACATATCTACCGGTGGATTGGGTATAACCGTTCCGGAACCGATGGAATTGAATCAGTCGCTGTTAGCGGTGATTAGCACTACCGACGAGAAATACCAATTACTATTACGGGCCAGGGTCGTTCGACAAAGAGAGCTAGATTCTACAAACATCAAGCTATTTCGAGTAGGCCTCGAGTTCGAACACCCGACCGAGGACCTCAAGGATCAGGTAAAAAAGCTGATACAAAAGATGGCGTCAGCCAATACAACCGTCACATTTCAGTCCTAACAGACAAATATTTGTGGTCAGGGCAAATCAAATAACCTCTTCCTGGCAAACATTCATCTCACTTAACTCGGATATTTCATAGGAATACAGACAATGGGGAGATATTTTATAACATCGGTCGGCGAGTCAGTTTGACCGATTCGCCCCAGAATATCATTATGGGCATAGCCATAGCTATGATTACAAGCGAATCGGTCCCAAAATAAGTCAAACATGGGGCCGCTGAGATCCCCAGAAAACTTTTCATGGCAAAAACTGTATAGCGATACCAGGTACATAGTGTGTTTTGCTAATATACTAATATTTATTAATAAAATCATAATGTTAAGCTATATTTTCAGCGTTGCTATGAAATATTTTGGTTAAGGCAACTCTGATTAATTATTATTGTTAACAGACAGGTTTTTATTTAAGCTTTGAGGCTAATAAGCAGTAGTATTAGTTATTGATTATATTCTTAATTACTACTAGAATAATTCTAAATTTATATTCTACAAATGAGTTTAACCAGAGAATTCAGCCATGATATATAAAAGTTTTTTGAGTACAGCTTTCGCTTTGGCAATAACCAGTGTGTCAGCCAATGCTGTTGCCACCTCATGGGAGGCATTGCCGGATGTTGCACCTGCGCCTGCCGATAACCCAACCACTGATGCCAAAGTAACATTAGGTAAAATGCTGTATATGGATCCGCGTTTTTCATCAACCGGTACGGTTTCATGTAACTCGTGTCACAACGTGATGGAAGGCGGTGAGGACAGCCGTACAGTTTCAATGGGTGTACATGGTAAAACCGGCGGTCGTAATGCGCCAACGGTGTGGAACTCAGCGTTTCATTCGGTGCAGTTCTGGGATGGACGTGCAGACCTGTTAGAAGATCAGGCGAAAGGTCCGGTCACCAATCCTGTTGAAATGGGCGTACCTGAAATTGAGCAGGCGATGAATAAAGTCCGCGCCATTCCTGGTTATAAGCCTTATTTTGAAAATGCCTTTGGTAAAGATTCAATGACCGTGGAAAATGCGGCCAAAGCAGTTGCTGCCTTTGAGCGTACTTTGATTACGCCAGATAGCGCCTATGATAAATATGTAAAAGGTGACAAAAAAGCCATGAGCGAACAGCAGCTACGCGGCATGGAGACATTTGCATCTACAGGCTGTACGGCTTGCCATTCCGGCGCAGCATTTAATGGACCGAAGATGGAATTTGGTCAGGGTTTTTATACTAAATTCCCGACTTTTGCGGACAATGCTTATAACAAAAAATACGATCTAAGTGCAGACAAAGGCCGTGAATCAGCAACCGGCAAAGCTGTTGATGCGCATATGTATCGAGTGCCTACCTTGCGTAATATCACCGATACCGCACCCTATTTTCACAATGGTTCAGTGAATGATCTCTCTGAAGCTGTTCGTGTAATGGCAAAATCACAGTTAAATAAAGACCTGTCAGATAAAGAAGTCGAAGATATTGTGGCGTTTTTTGGTGCATTAACAGGAGCATATCCTGAGATCACCATGCCGCGTTTGCCAGCAACTT
>CAVYHW010000060.1:0-15219 GCA_963768215.1 uncultured Gammaproteobacteria bacterium | reverse complement strand
AATGCTTCGCTAATTATGCAATGGGGATTTTGCACACTGCAGCAATCAGGAAAATATATTAATCAAAAAATGGGGACGAGCTTATGAAGAAATTATTATTTACACTATCTGGACTGATTGCTTTAACCTGGCTCAGTCATGTAAATGCAATTTCTATATGTACATTAGCAGCTTGCCCAACAGCATCACCCTTTGAAACCGTTTTCTCACACCGTAATATTGATGGCCATGGCAGCAGTGTTGCTAACTCACCGAATGAAATACCAGTGCTGCCTTTACAATATCTTACATTACACGCGGGGCCAGGAGATGCTGGCGCCAGTATCGCCTGGGGCATTGGACGTCAAAGCATTGGTTCACGAAGTATTAGCTCGGATAACATTGGCGACCTGCTAAATATCGCAGAACTGAATCTTCCCATAGATTTCAAACTGACAGATTTCAATATAGATAGTTTACAAAAAGACAACTCCTTACTTGCAACATTCGAACTTTATGCTGATACACTACTGGAAGGTAGCGTAGAAGCTAGCTATACGATGGCATCCATCGACTTTATTTCAGATGACGATCACGACCTGCTATCGTTCTTCGAAAGCCACGGTGGCGATATAATTACAGCGCAACAATCTTCCATTCCAAAACCCTATGTCCTTGCACTAATAAGCCTTGGACTAGTTGGACTGGGCTTCACACAACGAGTGTTATATGCTTCTGCCTGACAACAAATCAACGACTATGGACTGAAAGTTCATAGGTTGTTCCAGGGCCTGTTAACACTAATTTAATTGTCACTGTTGTGATTGAAAAAGCGTCAATCAAGGCGCGAGGAGTGCAGTTTGGCCCTTCAAAATAAATTATGGCCAAATAAACAACGAGCAACACAGAGTGACGCTTTTTCAACCACAACCCAAAGGGTCGTGGCCATTTTCCTGCCCAACTGCGTTGTCAATCGTTTGAGTAGAACGACTACACTGCACTCTTTCCGCCTTGTTGGACAAAAAAATGGCCACGACAGCGATAATTAAATTAGTGTTAACAGGCCCTAATTAATTCAGGCAAAAAATACTCACTAACCAACAGAGGTTTACCCGCTACGCGGAACACCGAACGTCGCCCCCAAACTGGCCCGCCAATATCTGTATATTTATTTGCATTGTGCGCTACGGGCAACATACCCACTTCAAGCGTTTCTCGTCGCATCGTTCTATCTGCAAACAACATCGCACCTAACGGCCGGTTACCCATATTTGCATATCTTCTCTGCGCACCTTGAATTGTCGATGCTGGAATAACGGTTCTTGCGTAAACCAGGGGTTGATTATTACAGCATAGCAAAACCTGCCTGACCAAAGCAGAATGAACATTTTTTAAGGACATGGCCGAAGCTTCTTCTGGGTCCAGCTTTTGCCAGCCCTGTGATATCACACGTACAGAAAAATTATTGCCGCATAGTGCAACCATACGTGCTGTTAATGAAGAAGAATCAAACAGCCAGTGTGATTGAGAAGAACCAATCGAATGATTAAAAAGTTGATGACGCCTGTACCAGCGTTGCCTGGATTTCACTGTAAGAATTTCACGGCCGTGTTTAGAAAACACCATTTTAACGTGAATATGTCATTTACTAGTAATTATTTAAAAACATTTCACCACAGAGACACAGAGGGCACAGAGAAAAGCTTTTTTATATTTAACTGCACCTTCGGTACATTAGAAGGACGCAATAGTTTTGTAGGCAATCTCTGTAAAAAACTGGAAACGGAAAAGTCATATCCATGGATATGACTATAAAAAACAAACAAAACAAAAGCTCTTCTCTGTGCCCTCTGTGTCTCTGTGGTGAATAAAGCTTTTATCAACCCAGCCACTTGTTAAGCACAGATGCTAGCTGGTCTCGTTGCACCGGCTTACCGATATAATCATCCATACCGACCTCAAGGCATCGTTCACGGTCACCGGACATTACATTCGCTGTCATCGCCACTACTGGCAACGGCTTGCTGGCTCAATGCCTTCAGATCAAGCCTGCGAATTTCACGGGTGGCATCAAAACCATCCATTTCAGGCATCTGACAATCCATCAATACTAAATCAAATGATTGCTCTTTTAACTGTTGCAGCGCTTCAACACCATTATTGGCCAACATTGGTTTTAGACCGACTTTCTCCAGCATCTTCTGCGCCACCATCTGGTTAATCGGATTGTCCTCGACCAGTAATATTTTTGCATTTAATTTCAGTTCTTTAGTATCATGTGTAATTTTCCCATCAGCTTGCGGAGCATTTTTCGCACAAGGAAAGCTAACTTCAAACCAGAATGTGGAACCTTCACCTTCTGCACTATCCACGCCAAGAAAGCCATCCATTAGATTAACCAGCTGACTAACAATTGCCAGACCCAAGCCGGTACCGCCATATTTTCGCGTGGTTGAACCATCAGCCTGGGTAAAAGCATTAAACAATGTTTCCTGTGCTGCTTGTGGAATCCCTATTCCGGTATCAGATACCGATATCTTTAAACCAACACTTTCTGCATCCTTGCTTAACAACATCAATGCTTATTTTTACTTCACCCTGTTTGGTGAACTTCAAAGCATTGGAGACAAGGTTAACAATCACCTGGCGTAGCCGCGTCGGGTCTCCCATTAAATATTCAGGCAATGATTCATCAATTTGCTGTACCAGATAAACTCCCTGCTGCTCTGCTTTCAGTGAATATAAAATGACGATGTCTTTCAGGATCTGCCTGAAATCAAATGCTATATTTTCAAAACTTAACTTACCTGCCTCAATTTTTGATAAATCCAGAATGTCGTTCAAAATAGCAAGTAATGCATCTGCCGACTTATGCGCCGTTTCAACAAACTCTTTCTGCTCATCATTTAAGCTTGTATCTTCCAGTAATTGCAAAGTACCAATAACTCCGTTCATTGGTGTGCGAATTTCATGGCTCATGTTTGCTAAAAATTCACCTTTTGCCCGGCTCATATGTTCGGCCTTATCTTTGGCCTGTTTCAGCTCCAGCTCGATTTGTTTTCCATGCTGTATTTCATCCTTCAGGTGATCATTTAAGCTTTCAAGATTGTTTCTGGCTTTAGTCAGGTCACCAATCAGGGTTTCATTTTTATACGATAATTCAAGCTCGGCGGCCGATGATTTATACATTCGATAAACGGCCATAAGCATTACACAAAGGAAAAATCCGGTCATTGCTGATAACGCATAATAAACTTCACCACCAACATAAAACAAACGAACCATTAACGGTAGCAACACGCAGCCGACATAACCGAAATACACCCAGGCCACAGAAGAATAAGTAACACCTGAAGCAGAAACACCAACAAGAATAAAAGCCAGCACAATCTGGTTCAATTCATTAATTGGAAACATTAAGGTTGAAGTAATTCCCCAACATGCTCCGCTCAGAAAAACAGAAACCAGGTACCAGCGCCGGATAATATATTTATCTATAGATAATTTACTTTCAGCGGAATACAATTTGAAATAGTGCGCGGCGAAACGATAGACAAACAACAGTAACATTACACCAAGCCAGACGCTCAGGACCTCATGGGGAAGGTCCTTCCATATCAAACCAACCCAGATAATTGCCATCGCAATACCGGCCAGGTTGCTAAAGCCCGAACCGGTAATTAAACGGACAATCTGGGTTTGCAGAACACGTTCATCCTGCTCACTGACGGATTCAGCTGGCAGATCACCAGCATGAAGAACTGGGCTATCAATATATGATGTCATTTTTTTCAAATATACTTATTAATTAGCGGAACAAAGGACAACCACTATTTGCCTTGTTAACATCACTAATAAATAGCCTAAACCGTGATCAAAAGCCAGAAATATAACTAAAGTGTACAAGTCTAGATATGATGCGACAGATAAAAAACTGACCGAGATTTGTACTGGCACAGATAAACAAATTCAAAACAATTCACCACAGAGGCACAGAGATCACAGAGGTTTTTTATATTAGCTGCGCCTACGGCGCATATAACAATAATAAAGCTTTTCTCTGTGTACTCTGTGCCTCTGTGGTGAATTGCATTTTAGTTTTTGATTGTCAGGCTATATAGAACACATATTTAACTCTGAACTCAGGCTTTAGCTAATACAACTAAAGGCACCTGTGGTTAAGCCTATTACACATTGGCAAAACGCTCCGCTTTACCCAGCCAGCGTCGCACTATCGGTTTTACCGCCTGAGGGTGATATTTAATGATGTATAATGCCGCTTTTTTAACTTCTGCAAACCAGTGTTCATCGCGTACAATATCAGCAATACGCATTTGCATTAATCCCGTCTGCCGGGTGCCTAAAACTTCACCCGGGCCACGCAATTCCAGGTCTTTTTCCGCCACTTTAAAACCATCGTTGGTTTCTCTTAAGATACTCATGCGCTGCCGGGCTGTTTCTGATAGTGGTGGCTGATACATAAGCACACAGGCGCTTTGTTTACCACCGCGACCGACCCGCCCTCTTAACTGGTGCAACTGCGCCAGCCCCAGGCGTTCGGCATTTTCAATGACCATTAAAGAAGCGTTTGGCACATCCACGCCTACCTCGATAACGGTGGTAGCAACCAGCAAATCAATGTCCTTGTTCTTAAACTGGTTAACTATTGATTGCTTGTCCTGCTGCTTCATCCGACCGTGGACCAGGCCGACACGAACATTTTTCAATTCTGCTGTTAATTGTTCCGCTGCCACTTCCGCTGCCTGACATTGCAGCACCTCTGATTCTTCAACTAAAGTGCACACCCAGTAGGCCTGCTCACCCTTTTCACAGGCTTTCTCAATACGTTGAATAATTTCATCTCTGCGTGATGTTGAGACAGCAACGGTAGTCACCGGTTTTCGACCTTTGGGCAATTCATCAATCACTGAATAATCCAGGTCGGCATAAGCCGTCATTGCCAGGCTCCTGGGAATCGGTGTCGCCGTCATAATCAACTGGTGCGGCACGACATTGTCCGGGCCTTTTCCAGGCCGGTCTTCCGAGCGGCCTTTTTCTCTCAAAGCCAGCCGCTGATGCACACCAAAACGGTGCTGCTCATCAATGACCAGTAAAACCAGGTGATTAAATTTCACATCATCCTGGAACAGTGCATGTGTACCGATAATGATCTGACGCTCCCCGGAAATAATCTGGTTTAATTTATGCTGCCGATTTTTTCCTTTGTCCCTGCCGGTTAACAGCAAACAAATTTTTTCATCAAACCATTGTTTAAAGTTTATATAATGCTGCACTGCCAGTATCTCTGTGGGCGCCATGATAGCAACCTGAAAACCAGCATTGACTGCAGCCATTGCAGCCGCTGCTGCAACAACGGTTTTACCCGAACCGACATCACCCTGCACCAGGCGCAGCATTGGATGCTCATTATTTATATCGGCAAATATTTCGGCAATAACTTTTTCCTGCGCCCTGGTTAATTCGAATGACAGGAAATTTATAAAGGATGAATACTCATCTTTAGTCACCGGCAACTTAACTGCTTTTGTCTGCTTAATTTTTCTACGCGCCCGCAGCAGACTTAACTTGTGCGCCAGTAATTCCTCAAATAACAATCTTTGTTGCGCTTTTGTCCTGCACTCATTTAATGCATACACGTTTTCATGCTTGTGCGGCCGATGAACACTTAATAAAGCCGTCACTAAATCGGGAAAATGGTATTCAGTCCTGATCTGCTCAGGTAACCAGTCGATAAGAAGACCCTGATTGATTTTATTCAAAACCTGATCAGAAATTTTTTTAAGCAGGGTTTGATGAACGCCTTCGGTTTTAGGATATATCGGGGTCAGTGATTGCTCTATATTACTATCACTATTGCGGTCGAGTTGTTGAACTACCTGGTATTCAGGATGAATAAACTCCAGCCGGGTGGCGCCACGCCTGGCTTCGCCAAAACATCTTAATATTTTTCCATTACTTAATATATTTTGCTGGGTTTTATTAAAATAAAAAAAACGTAACACAATTGCGCCGGTATTATCTGATAAATAACACAGCAAACTTCGACGACCGCGCCCGCTGTATTTTATTTCACAATGATCAATGATACCTTCAACCAGTGCCTGCTGACCTAATTGCAAAGAACCTAAATCCGTTAATTTAGTCCTGTCTTCATAACGTATTGGCAAATGAAAAAGCACATCCTGTACATTATAAATTTCGAGACGTTTAAGTTTTTCCGCAACGGCCTGCCCCACACCTTTCAGCACCTGCACCGACTGATATTCAAAACTTTCAGCTTTCTTATCTTCCATTGATTTAAGCCTCCTCTTGTGATTTTATCTGTCGCCCTATTCGCTTCCACGCATACCAGTCTGTGAAAGTATTCAAAAAAATTAACCGCAAAGAACGCAAAAGACGCAAAAGTTTTTAAATTTATAAAATTTTTTCTTTGCGAACTTTGCGTTCTTCGCGGCAAAAAGCTTTTAAGCTGATCGTTATAAGAATACTTTCACAGCCTGGTATGCGTGAAAAAATCTAAACCCATTAACCTGAAAGCTCTATAATCGCATCCATCTCAACAGCCGCATCTTTTGGTAACGCTGCGACACCAATTGCGGCACGTGCCGGATAAGGTGGTTGAAAATATTCAGCCATCACCTCATTAACCTGCGGAAAATCGGACAGCTCGGTAAGAAATACATTCAACTTAACCACATCTGATAAATCACCTCCGGCTGCTTGCGCTACCGCCTGCAGGTTTTGAAACACCCGATGTATCTGTTGCCTGATATTACCATCAACCATCTCCATGGTTTCAGGTATCAACGGAATCTGCCCGGACAGGTAAACGGTTGAACCTGTTTTTACTGCCTGTGAATAGGTGCCTATCGCCTGCGGCGCTTTGTCAGTTGAAATAATTTCTTTTGCCATAGCTATCTCTTTAATGTTCACCACGGTTATCAGGAAGGTTTATATCTATTGTTACAGGCGCGATATACGCATAACACTGGCCGTACGGCGCAAGCGCCGCAGTATTTTTGCCAGATGCTGCCGATCATGTACTTTAATAAGGTAGAGAATATTCATTGAAAAACCATCACGATCTTCCATGTAAACATTTTCAATGTCGGCGCCACAATCTGCAATGACCGTTGCCGTCCTTGCCAGCAAGCCCAGTTTATTCTCTATCTCCAGTTTTATTTCACATCTGAACTCGCCTTTTGCCTCATCCGCCCATTGCACTTCAATGTATTTATCCGAGCATTTACGTTTTTTTGGCGCCTCAAGATTGTTACAGCCTTCACGATGCACAACAATGCCGCGGCCTTTGCTTAATTTTGCCACAATCTGATCACCGGGAATCGGGTAACAACAACGGCCATAAGATACCACCATACCTTCGGTGCCACTGATAGCCAGAGCTGAGCGTGATTTCATCTCCATGGTTTCTTCTGATCCACCATCCGATATACGTTCCGGCACCAGACGTTTTACCACCAGGCTGGGTGGGCGATTCCCCATGCCAACATCTTCCAGCAACTCACCGATATTACTAAAACCATATTCTTTTAATACCACTTTCATATTTTTTTTCTTTACATCGTCCAGCCGCATGCCCAACGGTTTTAGGCAACGCTCCAGTAAGCGCCGTCCCTGCGACATGGCTTCATCAGCCTGCATGTTTTTCAAATAGCTGCGAATATTACTTCTGGCCTTTGCAGTAACAACATAATTCAACCAGGCTGCATTCGGCCGGGAACCGGGTGAAGTTACAATTTCAACTGTCTGGCCACTGTATAACGGAGTATTTAATGGCACAAAGCTATGGTCAAGTTTTGCCGCAACACAGCGAGTGCCGATATCTGTATGCACGGCGTAAGCAAAATCAACAGGCGTTGCGTTCCTCGGCAACTTCATGATGTCGCCATCAGGTGTGTAGACATAAACTTCATCATGAAACAGATCAACTTTTACATTTTCCAGAAACTCCATCGAATCACCGGCTGACTGCTGCATTTCCAGTATGCCGGTCAACCAGTCACGCGCCCTGGCATGTGCGGCAATAGCGCCAGTTTCGTCGGGTGATTTATACAGCCAGTGTGCTGCAATACCGCTTTCTGCAAACTTGTCCATCTCATCAGTACGCACCTGCACTTCCATTGGAATACCATGCGGTCCATACAGTGCGATATGCAGCGACTGGTAACCATTGCTTTTAGGAATGGCAATATAGTCTTTGAAGCGCCCGGGTATGGGTTTAAATAAATTATGCACCACACCCAGCACACGGTAACAGTCATCCACAGAATCAACTAAAACACGAAAGGCATATACATCAAGAACTTTTTTAAACGGAAGGCTCTTATCGCGCATTTTGTTATAAACACTAAATAAATGTTTTTTACGCGAAACAATCTGCGCATCTATCGACATCTCAACCAGTCTCGACGATAGCGCCTGGTTAATTTTTTCGATTAATTCTTTGCGATGACCACTGGCTTTGTTAACGGCATGTTCCAACACCTTATAACGAAAAGGATGAATGGCCCTAAATACCAGGTCTTCCAGTTCATAGCGAATGGTAAAAATGCCCAGCCGGTTAGCAATTGGAATATAGATATCCAGTGTTTCCTGGGCAATGCGGCGGCGCTTGTCAGGTCTTAAAGCGCCAAGTGTTCGCATATTATGCAAACGGTCTGCCAGCTTGATCATAATGACGCGAATATCTTTCGCCATTGCCAGCAAAACTTTTTGTATGTTCTCTGCCTGCTGTTCTATTTTGTTTTTAAACTTGATGTGCGTTAACTTGCTTACGCCATCAACCAGATGTGCGACATCTTTGCCAAACTCGCGCTCAATCAATTTCCTTGTGGCCGGCGTGTCTTCTAAAACATCATGCAATATTGAAGCAACAATACTTTTAACATCCATGTGCATGTGCGCCAGGATACGCGCGACTGCAATGGGATGGTAGATATAGGGCTCGCCGGAAACACGAACCTGCCCTTCATGGGCCTGGGCGCCAAAGAGGTAGGCGCGATAAACTTCTTTTACCTGCTCTGAATCCATATATTGCGAAAGCAAATCGCAAAGATCAGAAATCAAAAAGCGGCTTTCCTGTGAAGTGCCAATATCATTTTGTTTGTTAACGTCTTTCATTGCTTAACGGCCCGCCCAAAGCTTAACAGCACAAAAAACGGGCGCATGAAATACATAAACATGTATTCGATACGCCCATATCGTTAACAGGTTGTTTACAGAAAAGCAGCCGTTTACATACTGTCTTTAAGGCTGGCTTTAAGGCTATTTTCAAGTTCTGCAGTTAAATCACCTTCGATCATTGTTTCGATATCATCCAATGATGTTTCTTCCGGCGCTTCCAGAATTGCCTTATTAATTAAATTTTCCGCAATCTCGCGCAGCGCTATTACGGTTGGCTTATCATTGTCTTCCGGCACTAATGGCTCTGCACCCATTGCCAGCTGACGTGCTCGTTGGGAGGCAACAAGTACCAGCTCAAACCGGTTTGCAACGTTATCAAGGCAATCTTCTACTGTTAGTCGCGCCATATTTATTCTCCAAAATTCTCTTTAAATTAATCTTCAAATGTTAATAATTCTGCCAGCAATTCTGCATATTTTTGTTGTTGATGTTCGAACAGCATACGTTCACCCATGATTATAGCGGCCAGATTATCTCTTGCCTCGTCAAAATCATCATTGATGACCAGATATTCAAATTCTGCATAATGCGACATTTCACTGACCGCTTCACGCATACGTTTATCGATAACGGCATCATCATCCTGCCCCCTTGAGGTCAATCGCTCTCGTAAAGCTGCAATCGACGGCGGCAGAATATATATTGTCTTGCAATCACTCTCCTGTTGCCTGATTTGCCGGGCGCCCTGCCAGTCAATTTCCAGGATGACGTCCTTGCCATTAAGCAGCTGTTGTTGAATATGCTGTCTTGAGGTGCCGTACATGTTACCAAATACCAACGCAGACTCAAAGAAATCACCCGCTTCCACCATGGCTGCAAATTTTTCCTTATCGATGAAATGGTAGTTCACACCATCCACTTCTCCCTGGCGTGGCGCCCGCGTGGTATGCGATACAGAAACTTCTATATCTGACACCTGCTGCAGCAAAGCACTGACCAGCGAAGTCTTACCCGCACCGGAAGCTGCAGAAATTACATAAAGTGTACCTTTTGTCACAACGAAGGCCTGTTTAAGTGAGAACGACTATTCAAGATGTGCATTCTATCAAGATTTAAGACTGAAACGCTAAAAACAAGTAAAAGCTTATTTAATCCACAGATGAACGCAGATGAACACAGATAAAAGCTTTTTTAAATTTTTGAAAACATCTGTGTTCATCTGCGTTTATCTGTGGATAATAGCCTTTCTTTTTTTCAAGTTTTTTTGCGAAAAAAATCTCTATATCCTAATGATTTCGATGTACCGATAGTCGGGCAATATTCTCAAGAATGGTTTTGCTTTCCGAATCCGGCAAAATATGTAGCGCAGCAATTGCCATCTGCGCCTGTTGCTGTGCCATTTTTTCGGTATATGTCAAAGCCCCTGTTTGCTGAACAATGGTCTGCACTTCATCTATTTTGTCGTAACCGCCTTTTTCAATGGCAGACTTAATAAGCGCCGCCTGCTCAGCTGTTCCCTGTTGCATCGCATAAATTAACGGCAACGTCGGTTTACCTTCTGCCAGGTCATCACCTACATTTTTTCCCATCTGCTCACTATTTGAGGTGTAATCCATAACATCATCAATTAACTGGAATGCAGCACCCAGATAATTGATGATGTTATGGATTACACCTCAAATAGTGAGCAAATAGGGAGAAAAATGTAGGTGAAGAAGGTAAACCGACGTTGCCGTTAATTTATGCGATGAAGACGGGAAATAGCAGCAGCATATTAAGTCTGCCATTGAAAAAGGCGGTTACAATCCAACGAAGTGCAAGCCATTGTTCAGCAAACAGGAGCTTTGACATATACCGAAAAAATGGCACAGCAACAGGCGCAGAATGGCAATTGCTGCGCTACATATTTTGCCGGATTGCGGAAAGCAAAACCATTCTTGAGAAAATATGCCGACTATCGGTACATCGAAATCATTAGGACATGAGATTTTTTTCGCAAAAAAACTTGAAAAAAAGAAAGGCTATTATCCACAGATATAAATTACAATGAACACAATGTTTTAAAAAGTTAAAAAACTTTTTTCTGTTCATCTGCGTTCATCTGTGGATTAAGAAGCTTTTACTTGTTTTTAGCGTTTCGTCTTTAAATCTTGATAGAATGCACATCTTGAATAGTCGTTCTCACTTAAACAGGCCTTCGTTGTGACAAAAGGTACACTTTATGTAATTTCTGCACTTTCACTGGGTAAGACTTCACTAATCAGTGCTTTGCTGCAGCAGGTGTCAGATATAGAAGTTTCTGTATCGCATCACGCGGCACTGGATGGTGTGAACTACCATTTCATCGATAAGGAAAAATTTGCAGCCATCGTGGAAGCAGGTGATTTCTTTGAGTCTGCGTTGGTATTTGGTAACATGTACGGCACCTCAAGACAGCATATTCAACAACAGCTGCTTAATGGCAAGGACGTCAGTGCCTGTGAAATTGACTGGCAGGGCGCCCGGCAAATCAGGCAACAGGAGAGTGATTGCAAGACAATATATAGTTCTCCGCCCGTCGATTGGCCTACGAGAGCGATTGACCTCAAGGGGGCAGGATGATGATGCCGTTATCGATAAACGTATGCGTGAAGGATCGGCAATGCCGCATTATCAGAATTTGAATATCTGGTCATCAATGATGGTTTTTGACGAGGCAAGAGATAATCTGGCTGTAATTCATGGGTGAACGTATGCTGTTCGAACATCAACAACAAAAATATGCAGAATTGCTGGCAGAATTATTAACATTTGAAGATTAATTTAAAGAGAATTTTGGAGAATAAATATGGCGCGACTAACAGTAGAAGATTGCCTTGATATGTTGCAAACCGGTTTGAGCTGGTACTTGTTGCCTCCCAACGAGCACGTCAGCTGGCAATGGGTGCAGAGCCATTAGTGCCGGAAGACAATGATAAGCCAACCGTAATAGCGCTGCGCGAGATTGCGGAAAATTTAATTAATAAGGCAATTCTGGAAGCGCCAGAAGAATTACGATTGGATGATATCGAAACAATGATCGAAGGTGATTTAACTGCAGAACTTGAAAATAGCCTTAAAGCCAGCCTTAAAGACAGTATGTAAACGGCTGCTTTCTGTAAACAACCTGTTAACGATATGGGCGTATCAAATACATGTTTATGTATTTCATGCGCCCGTTTTTTGTGCTGTTAAGCGGCGGGCCGTTAAGCAATGAAAGACATTAACAAACAAAATGATATTGGCACTTCACAGGAAAGCCGCTTTTTGATTTCTGATCTTTGCGATTTGCTTTCGCAATATATGGATTCAGAGCAGGTAAAAGAAGTTTATCGCGCCTACCTCTTTGGCGCCCAGGCCCATGAAGGGCAGGTTCGTGTTTCCGGCGAGCCCTATATTCTACCATCCCATTGCAGTCGCGCGTATCCTGGCGCACATGCACATGGATGTTAAAAGTATTGTTGCTTCAATATTGCATGATGTTTTGAGAAGACACGCCGGCCACAAGGAAATTGATTGAGCGCGAGTTCGGCAAAGATGTCGCACATCTGGTTGATGGCGTAAGCAAGTTAACGCACATCAACTTTAAAAACAAAATAGAACAGCAGGCAGAGAACATACAAAAAGTTTTGCTGGCAATGGCGAAAGATATTCGCGTCATTATGATCAAGCTGGCAGACCGTTTGCATAATATGCGAACACTTCGGCTTCAAGACCTGACAAGCGCCGCCGGCATTGCCCCAGGAAACACTGGATATCTATATTACAATTGCTAACCGGCTGGGCATTTTTACCATTCGCTATGAACTGGAAGACCTGGTATTTAGGGCCATTCATCCTTTTCGTTATAAGGTGTTGGAACATGCCGTTAACAAAGCCATGGTCATCGCAAAGAATTAATCAAAAAATTAACCAGGGGCGGAACTTGGTTGATGTCGATAGATGCGCAGATTGTTTCGGCGTAAAAAACATTTATTTAGTGTTTATAACAAAATGCGCGATATGAGCCTTGGTTATGTATATGCCTTTCGTGTTTTAGTTGATTCTGTGGATGACTGTTACCGTGTGCTGGGTGTGGTGCATAATTTATTTAAACCCATACCCGGGCGCTTCAAAGACTATATTGCCATTCCTAAAAGCAATGGTTACCAGTCGCTCATATCGCATTGTATGGACCGCATGGTATTCCAATGGAAGTGCAGGTGCGTACTGATGAGATGGACAAGTTTCAGAAAGCATCACACTGGCTGTATAAAATCACCCGACGAAACTGGCGCCTGCTGGCACATGCCAGGGCGCGTGACTGGTTGACCGGCATACTGGAAATGTCGCGGGTAATTGGATGGAGTTTCTGGAAAATGTAAAAGTTGATCTGTTTCATGATGAAGTTTATGTCTACACACCTGATGGCGACATCATGAAGTTGCCGAGGAACGCAACGCCTGTTGATTTTGCTTACGCCGTGCGTACAGATATCGGCACTCTCGGTAAAACTCGACCATAGCTTTGTGCCGATCAATATCTGAAAGATGCCCGAAGTTCCTGAAATCGTGACTGCACCTGTTCCAGACCGAGTGGATCCTGTCTAATTATGTTGTTACTGCAAAGGCCAGAAGGAACCCAGCTATTTGAAAAGCATGGAGGCCTGATGAAGCCATGTCGCAAGGGCGGCGCTTGCTGGAGCGTTGCCTAAAACCGTTGGGCATGCGGCTGGACGATGTAAGAAAAAAATACGAAAGCGGTATTAAAAGAATATGGTTTTAGTAATATCGGGGAGTTGCTGGAAGATGTTGGCATGGGAGAATCGCCCACCGAGCCTGGTGGTAAAACGACTGGTGCCGAAACTATATCGATGGTGGTTCAGAAAAACCATGGAGATGAAATCACGCTGAGCTCTGGCTATCAGTGGCACTGAAGGTATGGTCATATGGCCGTTGTTGTTACCCTATTCCCGGCTATTTATTGTGGCAAAATTAAGCAAAGGCCGCGGGTATTGTTAATGGATTGTGCAGCTGTAAAAATCTTAGGTGCCAAAAAAACGTAAATGCTCCGGGAAATACATTGAAAGCACAATGGGCGACTAGGCAAAAAGCGAATTGATGCGAAATAAAACTGGAATATAAAATAATAAACTGGGCTTGCTTGCAAGGATGGTAACGGCTATTTCGGAAATTGCTGGGGCGCTGACATTGAAAAGGTTTATATGGAAGACTGCTGATGGCTTTCAAACCGGGAAAATAAAACTTCCTTACTGATTAAGTACATGATCGGCAGCATCTGGGCAAAAATACTGCGGCGCTCGCCGTATGGCGAGTGTTATGCGTATATCGCGCCTGTAACAATAGATATAAACCTTCCTGATAACCGTGGTGAACATTAAAGAGATAGCTATGGCAAAAGAAATCATCGCAACCGACAAGGCCCCGCAGGCCATCGGCACCTATTCACAGGCCGTGAAATGCGGCCAGCACCGTGTACCTGTCCGGGCAGATACCGCTGGTTCCCGAAACCATGGAGATGGTGAGCGGCGACATCCGTGACCAGATACACCGCGTGTTCCGCAACCTGGCCGAGGTCTGCGACGCGGCCGGCGGCTCGCTGGCCGACATCGTCAAGCTGAACGTGTTTCTCACCGACCTGACGAACTTCCCGGTCGTTAACGAGGTGATGGCGGAATATTTCCATAACCCGTACCCGGCGCGTGCGGCGATCGGCGTGGCGGCCCTGCCGAAAGAGGCGGGTGTGGAAATGGATGCGATTATAGAGCTTTCAGGTTAATGGGTTTAGATTTTTTCACGCATACCAGGCTGTGAAAGTATTCTTATAACGATCAGCTTAAAAGCTTTTTGCCGCGAAGAACGCAAAGTTCGCAAAGAAAAAATTTTATAAATTTAAAAACTTTTGCGTCTTTTGCGTTCTTTGCGGTTAATTTTTTTGAATACTTTCACAGATGGAAATGCGTGGAAGCGATAGGTGCAACAAAAAATGACAAGAGGAGGCTTAAATCAATGGAGATAAGAAAGCTGAAAGTTTTGAATATCAGTCGGTGCAGGTGCT
>CAVYHW010000059.1:0-35982 GCA_963768215.1 uncultured Gammaproteobacteria bacterium | reverse complement strand
AATATATCCAATCGAATTATCTTTATATCAATAAACCAGCAATAACTTATTTACCTTAAAAAACAGTGGGTTATAATTTTTAGCTTTTTCCTGTGCACCATAATAGTGCGCGACTAAAGAAAAAGTTTCTATAATCAGCTGGTATGCTCCGGCAATCTGCCAGATTTAGCTGATCATAATGGGGTGGTTTGCAAACAGATTTATCTTAACTCAACAGGCCGCTAACCCGGCTTTTTGACAGGGCGCTGCCATCCCTGTATTAGTTTTTGTGGACAGCGACTTAATGTCAGGCCGTTGTCTTCGGTGTCCCTGGTGATAGTCGAACCTGCTCCAATCGTTGCATTTTCACCGACTGTCACAGGTGCTACCAGTTGTGTATCTGAGCCAATAAATGCACCATCTTTGATAATGGTTTTAAATTTATTGGCGCCGTCATAATTACAGGTTATGGTTCCAGCGCCTATATTGACATTTTTACCAACCTCAGTATCACCCAGATATGTCAGGTGACTGGCCTTACTGTTTTCACCCAGCGAAGTATTTTTCACTTCTACAAAGTTACCTACTCGACAATTTTCCTGTAAGTGTGTACCTGGACGAATTCGCGCAAAAGGTCCGACTTCTGCTTTTTTATCAATAATTGCATTTTCAATGACAGAATACGGTTTAATAATACAGTCGCTGGCAATGGTACTGTTTTTAATTACACAACCAGCGCCAACACTGACATTAGTGCCTAAATTTACCTCACCTTCAAATATACAGTTAATGTCAATGAAACTGTCATTGCCTACTTTTAATTCGCCCCGGATATCTATTCGTTCCGGGTCCGCCAGTCCAATACCATCAGTCATTAATTTTTCAGCAAGTCCCTGTTGAAAAATTCTCTCCAGACGGGCCAGTTGCTTTTTATCATTAACTCCTTCAACTTCATAACTATGTTCAGCCAATGTGGTAATGACTTCATTACCGTCATTAACTGCCAGTGCAATAATATCGGTCAGGTAATATTCCCCCTGCACATTCTTATTATCAATTTTATTCAGGCATTCATTTAGATAAGCCGCGTTAATGGCAAGTATCCCGGTATTAACTTCCGTAATCGCTTTGATTTCATCAGAGGCATCTTTATGTTCTACAATGGAAATAACTTTTCCGTTTTCACGAACGATACGGCCATATCCAGTCGGGTCCTCAAGATTAACGCTTAATAGCGCCACATTATTAGCGCTAACATTTTTAACTAATTTATCTAATGTTTCTGCTTTTATTAACGGCACATCACCATATAAAATCAACGCCACATTTTCATCACTAATATGGGGGCTGGCCTGCTGTACTGCATGTGCCGTACCCAGTTGTTCGTCCTGCAAACACCACTCGACATTAAAATGCTGGCATCGCTGTTTCAATAAATCGCCGCCATGGCCATAAACCACCTGGACCTGTTTAGCCCCCAGTTTTTTACTGGTGTTGTATACATGCTCTACCATGGGTAAGCCTGCAAGCCTGTGCAATACTTTCGGCTTTGCCGAGCGCATCCGGGTACCAGCACCAGCAGCTAATATGATGACAGATAAATTCATTTTTATTTATTCCTGAAATTTAGTGTGGTCAGTTTTTGCATATAAAAAAGGCCGAACCCTTCCGAGTCCGACCTTAATAATTCTAGCCTATAATGTCTGGAATTATATTTTCCAGATTATTTTTTCTTGCGAATATTCTTCAATGCTTCAATTTGGGCCACTGCTTCTATTAATTCAGATTTTGCTTTCGCATAATCCATTTCAGACGATTTTTCTTTCATTGTCGCTTCAGCACGTACTTTTGCTTCTAATGCCGCAGCCTCATCTATATCTACGGCGCGTAAAGCCGTATCCGATAAAATCGTTACCACATGCGGTTGAATTTCTAAAATGCCGCCACTGACATAAAACGTTTGCTCTTCACCGTCCTGTGGGATAATACGAACAATACCTGCCTTCAAGGTAGACAACATGGGTGCATGACGAGGCATAACACCCACCTCTCCGAGTTCGGCGGGCGCAAACACCTGTGTTACTGTGCCTGAATAAATTTCTTTTTCAGCACTAACTATGTTTACATGCATTGTCATCGACATGGGCTTTTCTCTACTCTAACACAACATCATTAGCTTAAAACTATTCTCAGCGGCCTTACATTTGGCTACAGGGTTTTAGCCTTCTCAACAACTTCTTCAATGCCACCAACCATGTAAAAAGCCTGCTCTGGCAAATCGTCATATTCACCGTCAAGAATCGCTTTAAACGCTGCCAGGCTGTCTTTCAGAGAAACGTACTTACCCGGTGCGCCGGTAAAAATTTCGGCAACAAAGAATGGTTGAGAAAGGAAACGCTGAATCTTACGAGCACGGGCTACGGCCTGTTTATCTTCATCAGACAGCTCATCCATACCCAGAATGGCGATAATATCTTTCAATTCTTTATAACGCTGTAACAAACCCTGTACTCCACGGGCAACATCGTAGTGCTCTATACCAATCACCAGCGGATCAAGAATACGTGAGGTAGAGTCCAGTGGATCTACCGCAGGGTAAATGCCCAGTTCGGCAACCTGGCGTGACAGTACTAAAGTCGCATCAAGATGGGCGAAGGTGGTTGCGGGTGACGGATCAGTCAGGTCATCCGCAGGCACGTAAACCGCCTGGAAGGAAGTAATCGAACCGGTTTTTGTTGATGTAATGCGCTCCTGTAGCACACCCATTTCTTCAGCCAGTGTCGGCTGGTAACCTACCGCCGATGGCATACGGCCTAATAATGCCGATACTTCGGTTCCTGCCAGAGTATATCGATAAATGTTATCGATAAACATCAGTACATCACTTCCTTGATCACGGAAATATTCTGCCATGGTCAGACCAGTCAATGCTACACGAAGACGATTACCCGGTGGCTCATTCATCTGGCCATAAACCAGTGCTACCTTGTCCAGTACGCCGCCTTCCTGCATTTCATAGTAGAAATCATTACCCTCACGAGTACGTTCGCCTACACCGGCGAAAACCGAGAAGCCTGAGTGTTCTACCGCAATATTACGAATCAGCTCCATCAGGGTCACAGTTTTACCTACACCGGCACCACCAAACAGGCCGATCTTTCCGCCCTTGGCAATCGGCATAACCAGGTCAATTACCTTAATACCGGTTTCCAGAATTTCTGTCGCCGGTGACTGCTCTTCAAATTTGGGGGGCTTACGGTGAATCGGTGCAGTATCTTCATTGCCAATATCACCCTTGTTATCTATTGGTTCTCCCAGCACATTCATGATACGGCCCAGCGTTTTCTCACCAATAGGTACTCGAATGGCGTCTCCTGTATTTTTAACTTCCATGCCACGACGTAATCCTTCACTGGAACCCATGGCAATTGCACGCACCACACCATCACCTAACTGTGACTGTACTTCCATGGTTAAACCTGTTTCATCAAGTTTAAGCGCATCATAAACTTTAGGAATGGAGTCCCGTGGAAATTCGACGTCGATAACCGCGCCGATAATTTCAACTACGTTTCCGGTGCTCATGTTGATACCCTCGTAAAATATTTATATTCTGTTAAATTATTCTGTTAATGCTGGTTCAAGCTGTTCGAACAAAGCATATATCTCAATATCTTTTCGTGCGCTACAGCCATTGTCGGCTATGGCGAAAAACTAAATTAATTTTTACGGCAATTTAAACGGCAGCTGCACCCGCAACAATCTCGGATATTTCCTGCGTAATCGCCGCCTGCCGCGCCTTATTGTAAATAGTTTGTAATTCTTTAATAATATCTGACGCATTATCAGTCGCGCTTTTCATCGCTACCATACGGGCAGACATTTCACAGGCAATATTTTCAACCATGCCACGATAAACCTGAGTCTCAATAAAGCGCATCATTAATGCATCAATTATCAGCTTTGTATCTGGTTCGTACATGTAATCCCAATGATGATCAAGCTCGGTATCAATTTCACCATTTGCAGGAATCAACTGCTGTATAACCGGGCTCTGTGTCATAGTATTAACAAATTCATTACTTACCAGATAAAGACGATCGATACTGCCTTCATCATATGCATCCAGCATAACTTTAACCGTACCAATCAAAGCTTCATTTGATGGCACATCACCCAGGTGGTCAGCATGCGCAACAATATTGCCGCTAAAGCGTGAAAAGAATGATGATGCTTTTTTACCGATAGTGCATAAATCGATATCAACACCTTTATCATGCCAGTCAGACATATTATTCACTGCCGCTTTAAACATGTTGGTATTTAAACCACCACACAGCCCGCGATCAGTCGAAATGATGATATAACCTATACGTTTGACCTCTTCACGAGGTTGCAGGTAAGGATGTTTATATTCACAGTGCGCCTGGGACAGATGGCTTAATACGATTTGCATCTTTTCCGCATAAGGACGAGATGCATACATACGATCCTGCGCTTTACGCATTTTACTGGCTGCAACCATTTCCATTGCCTTGGTGATTTTCTGTGTATTTTGTACACTTTTAATCTTTGAGCGTATTTCTTTAGCGCCTGCCATATTTAATCTCTAATCTTTAAACTGTAGGTTTGGTTAGCGTAGCGCAACCCAACATTTTCCTGAGTCTCTATGCCAAACCTGCAATATTAATAAATACTCTTAATAAACACCATTGGCTTTGAATTTATCCAGTGCTGCTTTCATTTGTCCTGCAATCTCATCATTGTAATCACCCGATTCATTAATCTGGGCAATCAGATCGGCATGATTGCTCTTCATATCTGCCAGCATTGCAGCTTCAAAAGCAACCACCTTTTTCACCTCAACATCATCAAGATAACCTTCATTGGCAGCAAATAGAGAAAAGGCCATTTCAGCAATTGATAACGGAGAGTACTGTGACTGTTTCATCAATTCAGTAACTCGTTCACCCAGCTCCAGCTGTGCTCGAGTTGCGTCATCCAGGTCCGATGCAAACTGGGCAAATGCTGCCAGCTCACGATACTGCGCTAATGCCAGACGTACACTGCCACCTAGTTTCTTGATAATGGTTGTTTGCGCTGCGCCGCCCACACGCGATACAGAAAGGCCCGCATTAATTGCTGGGCGAATACCTGAATTAAATAAATCACTTTCCAGGAAAATCTGGCCATCGGTAATGGATATCACGTTGGTTGGTACGAATGCTGATACGTCACCATCCTGGGTTTCAATAATCGGCAAAGCAGTTAGTGAACCGGTCTGTCCTTTAACTTCACCCTTGGTAAACTCTTCGACATAATCAGCATTCACACGTGAAGCGCGCTCCAGCAGGCGTGAATGTAGATAGAATACATCACCAGGATAGGCCTCACGACCAGGTGGACGACGCAATAACAACGATACCTGGCGATATGCCCAGGCCTGTTTGGTTAAGTCATCATAAATAATCAGTGCGTCGCGGCCACGGTCGCGGAAATATTCACCCATAGTACAACCTGAATATGGCGCTATGAATTGCATGGCAGCTGATTCAGCAGCACTGGCTGCAACAATAGTGGTATGTTCCATGGCGCCATGCTCTTCCAGCTTGCGAAGAATATTGGCCACTGTTGATGCTTTCTGGCCAATCGCTACATAGATACATTTAACGCCCGTATTTGCCTGGTTGATAATGGTATCAATCGCAACCGCTGTTTTGCCAGTCTGGCGGTCACCGATAATCAGTTCACGTTGACCTCGACCGATAGGCACCATGGCGTCAATCGCTTTAAGTCCTGTCTGCACAGGCTGGTCTACTGATTTACGCTCGATCACACCAGGTGCAATCTTTTCAATCGGGCTGCTTTCTTTGGTATCGATCGGGCCTTTACCATCGATAGGCATACCCAACGCGTCAACAACACGTCCCAGCATAGCTTCACCGATAGGCACTTCCAGAATTCGTCCGGTACACTTGGCAGTATCACCTTCAGTCAGATGGCCATAACTTCCCAGCACCACCGCGCCAACCGAATCGCGCTCAAGGTTCAAAGCCATAGCAAAAGTATCACCCGGTAATTCAATCATCTCGCCCAGCATTGCATCGGCAAGCCCATGAATTCGAATAATACCATCGGTCAGACTAACAATTGTGCCTTCGGTCCTGGCTTCAACTTTGTTTTCAAAGTTTTCAATTCGTGATTTAATCAGTTCACTGATTTCTGATGGATTGAGTTGCATTGTGTGCCTCTTATCGTCCTAGTGAAAGCGCTAGAGAATCAAGTTGCGATTTCATTGACGCGTCAATAATAATGTCTCCGGCTTTAATAATAACTCCGCCAATCAACGACTCATCAATCGTTGTGGTCAAAGTAATATCACAACCAAGTTTATTCTTTAATGTGTTAACTAATTCGTCTGTCTGCTGTGCAGATAATTCGAAAGCAGAAATTACCTGTGCTTCGAGCTTGTTTTCCGCTTTTGCGCGGGCCGCTTCAAACTGTGCTAAAACGTCAGGCATTAACTTCAAACGACCATTATCTGCCATTAATTTGACAAGATTCTGCTGTTTATCTGTTAGTTTATCGCCCAGTACCTGATTCACCAGTTCGCCTTTCTGTTTTTTGCCTAATTCAGGATCATCCAGCATTCTGTTCATTTGCGCATCGGTTATGACCGCCGCAAGGTTTGCTAAGGCATCACCCCAGGACTCCAGGGCACTGCCTTGATGAGCAATATCATAAACAGCATTAGCATAAGGTCGCGCTGCAGTAGTGAAATCTGACATAGACAAAGTCCGTAATTAGAGTTGTGCGGCCAGGTCATCCAAAGTACTGGCGTGAGCATCTTTATCAACCTCACGTTTTAATACTTTTTCTGCACCTGCAATGGCCAGAGTTACAACTTCCTGACGTAAATGCTCACGCGCTCGATTTACTTCCTGCTCGATTTCGGCATTTGCTCCGGTAACTATACGGTCCGCTTCCGTTCTGGCATCGCCTTTTGCTTCTTCTACGATTTCGTTAGCACGTTTCTGCGCCTGTGCAACGATATCAGAAGCCTGGCCTTTTGCCTCTTTGATATGCTTCGCAGCCCGTTTTTCAGCCAGTTCCTGTTCGTGCTGACCGCGCTCGGCCGCCGCCAGACCATCAGCAATTTCTTTTCGACGTGCCTCCAGCGCACCCATCACAGGCGGCCAGATAAACTTCATGCAGAACCAGACAAACAATGCGAATGTAATCGACTGGCCGATCAAAGTTAAGTTAATGTTCATGAATGAACCCCGCTTTCTCTTATCTACTAAATATGTAAGGGATAACCAAGCTTTAGAAAATCAGCTTTAAATCACCGCGAACAGGATGTAGAAAGCGATACCTACGCCAATCATTGGGACCGCGTCAACCAGGCCCATTACAATGAAGAACTGTGTACGCAACATTGGCAGCAACTCAGGCTGACGTGCGATACCTTCAAGAAAACGAGCACCTAAAATGCCGATGCCAACAGCAGCACCCAGAGCACCAAGACCCAAAAGCATTGCACCTGCGATATATAACAATGAAGCTTCCATTGTAATCTCCTAAAAATTAAAAATGTTAAAAGTTAAAATCTGTTTTTTTATAATTATATTAAATACGCTGTTAGTGGGCGTGGTGCGCCATCTCCATATATACAACTGCCAGCGTCATAAATATAAATGCCTGCAGCGTAACAATAAGAATGTGAAATACAGCCCATGCCCATTGCAGCATACCAGCAAAAATTCCCAGCGTGATGCCGCTGCTGAATAATAAAGCAATCAAAATAAAGATCATTTCACCGGCATATAAATTACCAAACAAACGCAGTGATAAAGAAATTGGTTTTGAAATCAGGCCGACAAACTCAAGAAAAAAGTTGATTGGCAAAAATAATATTTTAATTAGCGGGTTTTTTGCCTCAAATGGCTGCATCGTCAGTTCAGCCATAAAACCGCCAATGCCTTTTATTTTTATACTGTAGAAAAGCATTAAAGCAAAAACGGCCAGAGACATGCCAAAAGTCGCATTTGGATCAGTAGTTGGCACCACACGAAAATACACATGATGCGGGTCGACACCAAAAACGGATGTACCTACAACACCGGCTACCTGTGGCAACCAGTCAACAGGCACCAGGTCCATCAGGTTCATTAGCAGAATCCAGATGAACAGGGTCAACGCCATGGGAGCAACCAGAGGATTTTTTCCGGTAAACGAGCCACGTACGCTACTATCGATAAATTCAATGACCCATTCAACGAAATTCTGCAGACCACCGGGCACACCATCGGTGGCATATTTTGCTGCTTTACGAAAAACAAACAGGAAAGCAACGCCTAAAACAATTGACCAGAACATGGTATCTACATGAATGGCCATGAAACCCATATCTTTGGCTTCCTGTGCTGAATGCGCAAATCCCCATGAGCCAGCATGGTCATATCCTTCTGGAATCTTGCCATAAGTAAGATTCTGTAAATGGTGCTTGATATATTGACTTGCTGTTAAGGCCTCTGCAGCCATATTTAACTCTCTTTATCTATTACATTGCCTGCGATTTGATTAGCCTGAGCGTCTCTATCAAAGACATTCATCACCGCAGGGGTCATATGTATTAAAAAATATATCCCTAGTAATGCAACAACATTAAGCGGCTTTACTAGTACAAAAACCATTACAAACAGCGCACCCGTCAATACAAATTTGTATATCTCGCCAACATAAAATATAGCCAGCAGGGTTTCTGGGGTTTCTTTCGATTTCACTCGAAAAACTTTTAATGCAAACCAGGCATTTGCCATTGTTGCAATTAAACCACCCGCTAATGCTGAATACGCTGCTGTGAAATTATAAATTAACAGTATCACGGACAATACAATTGTTAAAATCAACTGCGCCAGAATAAATCCACGCATCAATCTATTCTGCGCCTGATTTTTCTGATTCAAGTCTAGCTGATCTAGTTGCATACTTTTTTGCTTTTTCAGCCAACCGCATCTACTGTAAGGCAAGGTTAGAATGCGCGCGAATTATATAAGAGACTCCTGTTTAAGGTCAAGGAATCAATCCGGCCATAAAATAATTCTATAACGTCAAAAACTAATATTCCGGCCCTGACTGGTGCTCACCACTAATAACATTGACCAGGCGTCTTCAGGATCAGCCAAGCCTAGCAGACTTCTTCCACTTCTCAAATAAATTATGATTCTATCTTGCTTAAGATGCCATCCAGCACATCCAGGCTACTATAGGTGATTTCTAGACAGCCCTTACCCCTGGCCTTCTGTTTGATAATCACTGGCGCACCCAGACGTTCCGTTAAACGCTGTTCCAGCTTAGAAATGTCCGGGTCTTTGCGCATTGTCTTTGATTTTTTTGCCGGGGCTGAGAGCTTGCGAATTAAGGCTTCTGTTTCACGCACTGATAGTCCTTTTCTTGCAACATCTTTGGCAATGCTGCTTTGCTCCATACCATCAATTGCTAGTAAGGCGCGTGCGTGGCCCATTTCAATATCTCGCATTGCCAGTAATGCTTTCACGTCCGGATTTAAATCTTGCAGCCGAAGCAAATTACTCACGGTTGCACGAGAACGCGCAACGGTATCGGCGACCTGCTGGTGCGTCATATCAAATTCATCAATAAGACGTTTCAGTGCGGTAGATTCTTCCAGTGGATTTAAGTTTTCACGTTGAATGTTTTCAATCAATGAAACGGCGGCAGCGGTTTGATCATCAAAGCTTTTAACTACGGCAGGGATCTGTGACAGACCGGCTTTTTGTGAGGCGCGCCAGCGGCGCTCACCTGCAACAATCTCATACCGGTGCTGACCGTCGCCCTGGGCTTTTTGTCGAACCACGATTGGCTGTACAACACCCTGCGCTGTTATAGAGTCAGCCAGTTCCTGCAGGGCCTCCTCATCAAAGTGCTCTCGCGGTTGCCAGGGGCCGCGCTCAATTAAATCAATATCAATACTGCGTAATTCATCATCGCTGCTGGCTTCAACAAGGCTATCAACATCACTTTTTTCCAGCAACGCTGTTAATCCTCGACCCAAACCTTTTTTCTTTATCGCCATAATTTTATATATGTATCAAATAGTGCCTAAAATGTCACGGCAGGTGCTGCCTTATCCTGTGCTGTTTTTTCCCGGGCTGTATTATTGCGGCTCTCACGACGCAACATTTCTCCAGCCAGTGCTAAATAAGCCAGTGCACCACGTGAAGTTTTCTCATATAACAATGCAGGCAGGCCATAACTGGGCGCTTCGGCCAACCTGACATTGCGTGGCACTATGGTGCGGTAAACTCGGTCGCCAAAATGTTCGATTAACTGCGCAGAGACATCATTTGACAAAGTATTGCGCGGGTCAAACATAGTACGCAACAGGCCTTCAATCTTCAAATGCGGGTTCACTGAAGAACGCACCTGGTTGATGGTATCCATCAGTGCGGTCAAGCCTTCCAGTGCATAATATTCACATTGCATGGGAATAATCACACCATCAGACGCCACCAGTGCATTTAATGTAAGCATATTCAGTGCTGGCGGACAATCAATGATTATATAATCATACTCATCTTTAATTGACGCAATGCAGTTCTTTAACCGTTGCTCAGCATTGTCCGCACGCATCAGCTCCACTTCTGCGGCAGTCATATCCGCATTCGCAGGCAGTAAATCAATACCTACATTTTCAATATGAATGACCACCTTATGTGTGTCCACACCATCAAGCAGACAATCGCAAAAGGTTAGTTTTAGCGCACGTTTATCGACACCAACACCCATGGTGGCATTGCCCTGCGGGTCCAGGTCAATCATTAACACCTTGCGTTTTGTAGCTGCGAGTGACGCAGCAAGATTAACGCTGGTTGTGGTTTTACCAACACCGCCTTTTTGATTTGCTAATGCGAATATTTTTGACATGTTACTCAGGATTAATTTTCTTTATTTCCAGCAGATGCCGCTCAGCATCCAGGCCATATATATCTAATCTATGTGACTCAATGAGCTCGTATTGATTACTACTAATCTGCTCATTCAGCCTGCCCTGCATTACCAGTATGCGGCTGTTTTCAGTTTGCAAATGTGATGTGCTGCTTAATATCTCATCGGTGCTGGCATAGGCTCGCGCCGTAATCACATCGAAGTATATCCTATGTCCGTCTTTCTCAGGAAAATATTCTTCAACCCGCATATTGACTACTTCAACATTTTCCAGCTTCAAATCAATTTTAGCCTGCGTGAGAAACCGGGTTTTTTTGCCATTACTGTCAATTAATACAAATTGCTTGTGCGGCGAAGTAATCGCAAAAGGAATGCCCGGCAGGCCGGCGCCACTGCCTACATCAAGTACCGTGTTTCCTTCTACATAAGGTTGCACAGCAAGGCTGTCAAGTAAATGCCTGCTGACCATGTCCTCAACATTATGTATTGCGGTTAAATTAAAGGCTTTATTCCAGCGTGATATTAGCTGTATATAATGCACCAGCTTCTGCTGTACGGACACAGAATAATGCAGGCCCATTTGCCTGAGGCCCAGTTCCAGCTGCTGGCGTAACGGCTCTTTCAAAAACTTACTCTGCCGTCCGTTAAGTTTTAGCTTTTTTCAGGTGAACCATCAATAAGGAAATAGCGGCTGGCGTTACCCCTGGTATGCGCCCGGCCTGCCCTATGGTATCAGGGCGAACGTTGCTAAGTTTTTGTTTTACTTCAGCAGACAATCCAGTCACATTTGAATAATCAATCACTTTTGGGATGCTCGTCTGCTCATGACGCTTGGCTTTTTCTATCTCATCAAGCTGACGCTCGAGGTAACCGGAGTATTTCGCCTGTATTTCTACCTGATCCGCCACTGTCTTTGTAACCCTTTCGCCCTCTCCTATAATTTCGATTAACGCTGCGTAATCAATTTCAGGTCGACGCAATAAATCGGCCGCTTTGTAGTTTCGTGTTAATGGCCGTTCTACTCCGTCAATAGCAAGTCTGGCGGCAAATGATCTTGATGCTTCAGATTCTGGTTGAATATTTATATTAGCTAGCCGCTGCTGCTCTTGTTCGATTGCCTCACGTTTCGCTGAATATTCTCGCCAGTGACTATCGCTTATTAAACCCATGTTGTGGGCCACTTCAGTCAATCGTAAATCCGCATTATCTTCTCTTAATATGAGGCGGTACTCCGCACGCGAGGTAAACATGCGATAAGGCTCCTGGGTCCCCAGTGTCACTAGATCATCAACCAGTACACCAATATAAGCCTGATCACGTGTTGGCACCCAGGCTTCTTTGTCCTGCACCATACGTACCGCGTTAATCGCTGCCAGCAATCCTTGAGCGCCCGCCTCTTCATAACCTGTGGTACCATTGATCTGGCCGGCAAAGAACAAACCGTTAATTACTTTTGTTTCCAGTGAGGCCTTTAAATCTCGCGGATCAAAAAAGTCATATTCAATAGCATAACCCGGACGTGTAATGTGAGCGTTCTCAAATCCTTTCATTGAACGGACAAAATCTAGCTGCATATCAAACGGCAAACTGGTTGAAATTCCATTTGGATAAACTTCATTCGTAGTCAAGCCTTCCGGCTCAATAAAAATCTGGTGTGATGACTTGTCTGCAAAACGCACTACCTTATCTTCAATCGATGGACAGTAACGTGGTCCGATACCTTCAATTACCCCGCTATACATTGGCGAGCGATGCAAACCCTGGCGAATAATGTCATGGGTTTTTTCATTGGTATGGGTGATATGGCAGCTAATCTGCTGAGGATGGTCTTCTACTTTGCCTGTAAAAGAAAAAACGGGCAGTGGTGAGTCGCCTGGCTGTTCCGCCAAACCTGAATAATCAATAGTTCTACTATCAATACGTGGCGGCGTGCCTGTTTTCAAACGTTCAGCTCGAAATGGTAGCTCTCGTAATCGCTTTGCCAAAGCAATAGATGGTGGATCACCCGCTCGACCGGCTGAATGGTTTTTATCGCCAATATGAATTAAACCGCCAAGAAAAGTGCCCACAGTGAGAACGACTGCTTTGGCTTTAAACTTAAGCCCCATCTGGGTTACCACACCAGTGACCTGTTGCTCACCATTGATAGTTTCAACTATTAAATCATCAACCGCCTGTTGAAATAATGAAAGATTAGGCTGGCTTTCCAGCACCTCGCGGATCGCCGCTTTATACAGAACACGATCCGCCTGCGCACGAGTTGCGCGAACCGCCGGCCCTTTTCGGCTATTTAAAATACGAAATTGAATGCCGCTGCGGTCTGCAGCTTTGGCCATGATGCCCCCAAGAGCATCAATTTCTTTTACCAGATGACCCTTGCCAATACCACCGATAGCGGGGTTACAGCTCATCTGGCCAAGGGTTTCAATATTATGTGTTAGCAGCAGGGTTTTAGCACCCATGCGGGCAGCTGCCAGCGCGGCTTCAGTACCCGCGTGACCACCGCCTATAACAACAATATCAAAAGAATCGGAAAAAAACATGGGCAACCTCTAAAACTCGGCTGCCCATTATAATACAACTTGATAATTTAACTGGAATAAATACAGATCTGTGATTTAATTTAAAACCTTAATTTGACTGATTAATTTGCCTTAATTTTTGCTTCCTGCATCTCTGCCTTAACAGCAAGAATCATATCGATATCAGCGTCTGTTAAATTAACAAACTGCACTGGCTCTGATTCAGCAGAAAAATTATTATTAACAACAAAATAACTTGTTGTCACAGTCAGACTAACCATCACTAATAGATTGAAAAACCAGCTTTTATTATGAAATAAATTCATTATTTTCTACCTAAAATAATCCTGGAAATTTTTCATATTTCTTTCATTTTTATCATGGCGTGCGCCATAATACTTTTTCTCATTAACCTGTTATTTATATAGCATAAATTACAAATAATGTTGAAAAAATGACATATTTATTATGACAACAAATCAATGACTTACACTTATTTATATTAAGTTCCATTACGTTAGATGAAGAAACAGCGTCTACCGGAAATAGTGCTAAGTTAAGAAGGTGGCTTCGGGCCGTTCATTATGATTGAAACAGCTGAACCTTACCATTATGACTGGGTTTAAAAGTATTTTCACCACAGAGACACAGAGTACACAGAGGTTTTTTTATCTTTATGCGCCTACGGCGCAACAAATGATAAATAGTTTTTCTCTGTGTACTCTGTGTCTCTGTGGTGAATAATCTATTCAAAAACCACCGTGCGGTTTTCATAAACCAGTAAATCATGGTGCACATGATGGCGCACGGCACGGGCAAGTACAATTTTTTCTAAATCACGCCCGATACGAACCATGTCCTCAACCGAATTTTTATGGCTAACCTGAACAACGTCCTGTTCAATGATGGGACCAGCATCCAGTTCAGCTGTTACATAATGACTGGTTGCGCCGATAATTTTTACACCGCGTTCATAAGCACTATGGTAGGGGCGGCTGCCGGGAAAGGCGGGAAGGAAAGAATGGTGTATATTGATGATTTTCTGTGGATAATCATTTACAAAATCGTCACTGAGAACCTGCATGTAACGCGCAAGTACAATAAAGTCGATATTGTGTAACTGTAATAATTCTTTCTGTATTTGTTCCTGCTGTTTTTTATTTCCCATGGTAATGGGTATGTTATGAAATTCAATATCCAGTCGTTCCGCAGCATGCTGTAAATCTGTGTGGTTACTTATGATAACGGGTATCTCAACATTTAACTCGCCAGACTCATAACGGGCCAGTAAATCATAAAAACAATGCGGCATTTTTGATACTAATAAAGCCATGCGAAGTTTTGTATCTGAAAAATGCAGTTGAAAGGTCATCTGGTTACGTGAGCCAACCAGTGTCTCAAAATATTCAGCAATTTTGCTGCGCTGAATAGCAAAATTCAGCAGGTCCCATTCTATTCGCATGAAGAAAACACCACGTTCACCATCAACATGCTGGTCCAGATATAAAATATTACCGCCATTATTATGAATAAATTCCGTAATCGTAACGACTAGACCCGGTTTATCGGCACAGTGAATTAATATAATAGCGGATTTTGTTGCAGAATCTGTCATCAGTTTTCTAACTCAGGTTAAGGTGGTTTAACTCCATTGAATGACAGCAAAATGAAGACTTTGCTGCTAAAAGTATACAATTTACTTGCCAATACAAAAATCTGAAAATATTCGTCCCAGCAAATCATCACTGCTAAATTCACCTGTAATCGATGATAGCGCCTGTTGTGCAAAACGTAATTCTTCAGCTAATAGTTCACCGGCTTTTAATTCATGTAAATTTTTATCGGCCATATTTAAATGCTGCTCTGCTGTATCAATCGCATCTAAATGCCGGCGGCGGGCAATAAACTGGCCTTCCGTTTTCTGTTGATATCCCATGCAGTTTTTTAAATGCTGTTTCAGTAGTCCAATACCATCACCTGTTTTTGCTGATAAATAAATTTCTATATTTTGTTGTTCTTTTAATTCAGATGAATGCTTTACTGTATCAATTTTATTGTAGACCGTAGTAACGCCAATATCTGCCGGCAGGGTATCGAGTATGGTTTTATCTTTATCATTTATATCAACAACAAATAAAATGCGGTCGGCTTTTTCTATCTCCTGTTTGGCGCGTTTTACACCTTCCTGTTCAACGATATCATCACTGTCACGTAAACCTGCTGTATCAATAATGTGTAACGGTAAACCGTCTATTTGAATATGTTCGCGTAAGATATCTCGAGTGGTTCCTGGAACATCTGTAACAATAGCCGAATCCTGTCCTGCCAGTTGATTTAATAAACTGGATTTTCCTGCATTAGGTTTTCCCGCGATTACAATCGTCATGCCTTCTTTTAATAAACGGCCCTGTTGTGCAGATTTTTTTACATCCGATAATTTCTGTTTTACTGATTCAAGTTTTTCAGCAATGGCTTCGTCGGCTAAAAAATCAATTTCTTCCTCGGGAAAATCCAGTGCGGATTCAACATAGATACGCAGTTGAATTAATTCTTCGACCAGTTGTAAAATTACCGCAGAAAATTCACCCTGCATGGAACGCATGGCAGCACGTGCTGCCTGCTCACTGTCAGCTGCAATTAAATCAGCTATAGCTTCTGCCTGTGTTAAATCTATTTTATCGTTTAAAAATGCACGCTCGGTAAATTCACCTGCACGGGCAGGGCGTACACCATGCTGCAAAATTTCTTTTAATAAAATATCTAGAACTACGGGGCCGCCGTGGGCGTGTAACTCTGTAACGTCTTCACCGGTAAATGAGAATGGCTTTTTAAAATAGAGCGTTAATCCGCTATCAATAGTCGAATTATTTTGATCGCGAAATACTCCGTAATGTGCGTAACGTGGGGCAGGGCATAAGCCGGAAATTTTTGAGGCGATCTCCGGCGCCTTTGGACCTGATATACGAATAATACCAACGCCGCCCTGACCTGATGGAGTGGCAATGGCGGCGATGGTATCGTTATTCATTTTTCACAAATAGTTACTAGTTCTCTATTAACTATTTTCGATTCGTTTGGTGATAACGTATTGTTGCGCAATAGACAGAATGTTATTAACTACCCAGTAAAGCACCAGACCAGAAGGGAAGAAAGCAAACATGATAGTAAATGCAAACGGCATTATCTGAAATATTTTTTGCTGCATTGGATCAACTGGCGCAGGGTTTAACTTTTGCTGTATAAACATTGAAATACCCATTAAAGCAGGCAGTACAAAGTATGGGTCTTTATCAGTTAAATTGGTCAACCAGAGAGCGAATGGCGCATGGCGCATTTCAACACTTTCCAGTAACACCCAGTAAAGTGAAATGAAAACCGGCATTTGAACAAGAATTGGGAAACAACCTCCCATCGGGTTTATTTTTTCCCGTTTATACATCTCCATCATCGCCTTGCTCATTGCCTGACGATCATCACCAAACTGTTCCTTCATTTTCTGGATGCGTGGCGCCACCTTACGCATCCTGGCCATAGACCGGTAACTCATTTCTGACAATTTATAAAATACCGCTTTTACAGAGATTGTTAAAAAGATAATCGCCCAGCCCCAGTTAGCAAATAGGTCATGAAATGCGTTTAATAACCAGAACAGGGGTTTTGCAAAAATGGTTAGCACGCCATAATCAACCGTTAAATCTAGTCCCGGTGCTATTTCTTCCAGTTGATACTGTAATTTAGGACCAATAACTAAACGTGAAGTGATTTCACCTGTTTGTCCGGCATCAATGGTAATGGCAGAGGTACGGGTACCTAATGTATAAAGGTCTTTATTTCGATTGTAACGGCTGAAATATAAATTATTTTTTCCCGTATCTGGAATCCATGCAACCAGGAAATAATGCTGGATCATCGCCAGCCAGCCATCCTTTAACTGGGAATTGAAGTTCGCTTCAATAATGTCATCGAAATCATATTTTTCATATTTAATTTCATCATTGTAAACAACACCGCCAGTATAGGTGTGAATAAAGACATTCTCACTTGTTTCAACTGGTCGTGAACGCACCAACTGTAAATAATCACTGCCGCTCCAGTTTTGTTCACCTGCCGTGATGAGATAATTTACATCGATGACATAATCATTACGTTTGAAAGTTAAAACTTTCTTAATTATTACACCGTTACTGCCTTGCCAGTAAAGAGGTACTTCAATTACATCTTCACCTTCAGCCAGACGATATACACTTTTCTCGCTACGATAAATTGCATTGTGTGAAGGAGCTGTATCTTTATTAACTGAAACCAGACCGGATTGCGCAACAAAATAATTAATATTTTCGTCGTTCATTAAAATCAGTTTGTTTTCTGGTTCACTAGCCGTTACTGCATAATTTCGTAACACGGCTCGACGAATATCGCCACCTTTAGTATCTATATCAATTTCCAGTACATCGGTTACAACTTTAATGCGTTCACTGTAAGCGGTTATCTGGTTAACAACTGGCGGTATTGTTTGACCCAGAGGTTGTTTCTGTCGTTGTTCCTGTGTCGTTGAGCTTACTGCCTGTGGAATATCTTCAGCAGTAAGTTTTTCACTCATGCCTTGATTTGAATCGCTAGCAACTACCGGTTCTGGTTTTGGACCATAATCCATCTGCCATTGCGCCCAAATAATATAAATAAGGAAAAACAGGGTAAAGTATAAAAGTACGCGATTGTTGCTCATGATTTATTCATTCCAGCCGAATTAATTCCAGATAATTATTCTTTTATGGATTTTTTTAAAGTGAATGATGCAGGTACAGGGTCATGTCCACCATGATGCCAGGGGTGGCAACTGATTATTCGACGCACAGATAAAACCATTCCACGAATAACTCCAAATCGTTTGAATGCTTCTATTGAATATTCGGAACAAGTTGGACTATAACGACAGCCTGGTGCCATATAGGGGCTGATGACATACTGATAAACACGGATAATGAACGTTATTATTTTTACTGTAATTTTGTGCATTTTTTTTTCAGCTGTTGCCAGTGATTTTCCAGTGAGTGAAATAACTGTTGGTTCGTAGCTTTTAAACATTGCGGGCCAGCTAAAACAATATAATCAGCATTAACCGTATCTTGCTCTGCCTGGCCTAATAACAAGAATCGAAAACTTTCTCGGGAAATACGCTTTAAGCGATTTCTTGCAACTGCAAGTTTTATTCTTTTTTTTGTAAATACCAGACCCAAACGTGCCTGCAGTAATTTATTTGGACGGGCCAGAACAGTAAAGTAGCGATCTGAAGAGCGCACAGGTTTGTCAAAAACATGATTATAATCAGTCGCTTTTAACAATTTGGCATGTTTTGGTAAACATGCCATGGAAATAACCTTAGAAGTACTTTGGAAAGTAGCCAGTGACATGGCTTTTTCCGAACCGTTTAATATCTTTACTAAATATTCAGCACTAAATTTTAAACAGTTAAGCTATGACGGCCTTTTGCACGACGTGATCTTAAAACTTTACGACCACCAACAGTTCGACTGCGGGCCCTAAATCCATGTGTTCTGGCGCGTTTTAAGCAACTTGGTTGAAATGTTCTTTTCATGTCTAAATCCGGCAATAATCTTAATGTTTCAGCGAACCGCACATTTTACGTACCGCTAACAGATTAGTCAAAATTATTTCGCTGAATTATTAATACCATTAGAGCGGTTATCTTTAACCAACTTAATTTTATATGTCGCAATTCAGCCAGCAATTTACAATGTTTAATCACAATTATTGTAAAAAAATATTGGTCTTCACTTGTGGATAAGTCAGTTTAACAGGTATACAATCAATCTCCCTGTTTTCCCTGAATCATTACTCAAAGTCACAAATGATTCTCAACTTTCATCTGAGAGGTATATTTGCGTGAGCAAAACAATGTGGTCCAATTGCTTACAACGATTAGAACAGGAGCTTTCCGACCAGCAACTTAATACCTGGATTCGACCCTTACAGATCATTGAGGAAAATAACCAGATTAAATTACTGGCGCCTAATCGTTTTGTACAGGACTGGGTAAAGCAAAACTTTCAGGACAAAATTCAGTCAATTTTATCCGAGCTTGATCCTCAGCAGAGCACTTTGTTATTTGTTGAAATTGGCAGTCAAAATAATAATACAGATAAAATCGCTGCAAAAAATAATGCCCCTGAAACAGAATCATTTCTTACAAAAAATAAAATTCAAACAGGTAAATCTTTCGTTGAACATAACATAAACCCTTTATATACTTTTGATAATTTTGTCGAAGGTAAATCAAATCAACTGGCAAAAGCAGCTTCAATGCAGGTTGCTGAAAACCCGGGTAATGCATATAACCCTTTGTTTTTCTACGGCGGTGTTGGTTTAGGTAAAACTCATTTAATGCATGCAGTAGGTAACATGATGCTAAAACATAAACCTGATGCTCGCATTACGTACATTCATTCTGAACGTTTTGTTGGACACATGGTTAAAGCATTGCAGCATAATTCTATCGATGCTTTTAAACAGTTTTATCGCTCACTAGATGCCATCCTGGTTGATGATATCCAGTTTTTTGCAGGTAAAGAACGTTCACAGGAAGAATTTTTTCATACTTTTAACGCTTTATTAGAAGAAGGCAGTCAAATTATTTTAAGCTGTGACCGTTATCCCAAAGAAGTTGAAGGCCTGGAAGAACGTTTACGTTCTCGTTTTGGCTGGGGACTGCCTGTTTGTATTGAACCGCCTGAATTAGAAACACGTGTTGCAATTTTGCAGAAAAAAGCAGAAGAAGTAAATATCGAATTACCCAGTGAAGTGGCATTTTTCATTGCAAAACGTATTCGATCAAACATCCGTGAGTTAGAAGGGGCTTTTCGCAGAGTAATGGCTACAGCGAATTTTACCGGCAGCAAAATTTCTCTTGATTTTGCCAGGGAGGCATTACGTGATTTAATTGCCTTACAGGAGCGAACTATTACTATCGATAATATTCAAAAAACGGTTGCTGAATATTACAAAATACGCACCTCTGACCTACATTCAAACAGACGTAGCCGTTCAATTACCAGACCAAGACAGCTGGCAATGGCTTTGTCTAAAGAGTTAACCAGCCATAGTCTACCTGAAATTGGCGCTGCATTTGGTGGCCGTGACCATACAACAGTTTTACATGGCTGTAGAAAAATTGCGGAATTAAAAGAATCGGATAATAAAATCAATGAAGATTATAAAAATATGATTCGAATATTGAGTAATTAATTGAGAATATTAACAGTTTATCCATAGCTTACTAACGGATAATAAAACAATAATTAAAAGCTGTGTATAAAATGTGCCCTGATTATTAACAAACTGTTAACTAAAATTGATCAGATACTTATCCACAATTCATTGACAGTTAAGAGACAGCTAATAACTTTTTTACTAGTAACTATTTAATAGATTAACTTATTGATTTATATATAAATATAATACTTACCCACAGAAAGATGTGGTACATAAATATAATAATAAATTATAAATAAAAGATATTAATAATATATAGGTAACATGATGAAGTTTCAGATCGAAAAGGAAATTCTGCTAAATTCCCTTCAGCAGATTATCGGTGCAGTGGAAAAAAGACAAACCATGCCGGCACTGTCTAATGTTTTAATTCGTGCAACAGAAAATTTATTAACTCTTACCGCTACAGATTTGGAAATTGAACTAATTAGCCAAATTAGCATAATTGTTGATGAACCAGGTGATATTACCGTTCCGGCAAGAAAGTTATTTGATATCTGTAAATCATTACCAAATGAAGCATTAATTCATTTTTCAGTTAACGATACCAGGGCACTGATAAAATCAGGTCGAAGTCGTTTTTCTTTAACAACTCTGCCCGCTAATGATTTTCCTGCACTGGATGTAATCAATAGTATTTATGAATTTGAAATATCACAGAATACGTTACGCGATATTATTGAGAAAACAGCTTTTGCTATGGCGCAACAGGATGTACGCTATTATCTAAATGGTTTAATGCTGGAAATCAGTGCTAATTATTTGCGTGCAGTTGCTACTGATGGTCATCGACTGGCCTATTGTGAAAAAGATACCAGTGCTGATATTACTGATATTAAGCAGGTAATATTACCAAGAAAAGGGGTTTTAGAACTGGTACGATTATTATCTGATTCTGATGATCTAGTTAAGGTTATTTTAGGTAGTAACCATCTTCAGGTTGAATTTAATCAATTACGCCTTACCTCAAAATTAATTGATGGACGTTTTCCCGATTACAATCGTGTAATGCCAACGGATGGTAATAATATAATTACTGCTGATCGTGATCAGTTACGCCAGGCATTAATGCGTGCATCCATACTGTCAAATGAAAAATATCGTGGTATCAGGTTAATTCTGCAAAAGAACCTGATTAAACTCCAGGCACAGAATCCAGATCAGGAAGAAGCGGATGTTGAGCTGGAAGTGGTATACAGCGGTGACGATATAGAAATTGGTTTTAACGTAAACTACATGCTGGATGTACTGAGTGTTACAAATTCAGAAATGGTGCAAGCCGCACTTCGCGATTCAAATAGCAGCTTCTTATTAACGTATCCTGATCATACAGATTGTAAATACGTCATCATGCCTATGCGTTTGTAATAATTTGTGTTTTCTATGCTTACAAGTATGCGTAATTTTGCATTTCACTTATGCGACTATCGCAACTTCAAATAAAAAACTTTCGTAATTTAGAAGAAATTCAGTTAACGCCGGTTCAGGGGGTTAATTTAATTTTTGGTGATAATGCTTCTGGTAAAACCAGTTTACTGGAATCGATATATTATTTAAGTCATATTCGTTCATTTCGAACTCAACATGTAACAGATTTAATACTAAGGGAAAGTCCTTACTTACAACTTGTTGCACAAATTGAAACACCTGAACATCAAATTATACCTCTAGGCATACGTCGTAGCCGCAATAGATCTGAAATACGTGTCAATAAGCTGCCAGTAAAACGTGTTTCAGATATCGCTGCACAGTTCCCTGTTTTAGCCATTCATCCAGATAGTTATAAATTAATTACTGGAAGTCCTTCCCAGCGTCGCCAGTATTTAGATTGGGGGGTGTTCCACGTGGAACATGGTTTCTTTAAAGCTTGGCAACGTTTCAATAAATCATTAATGCAGCGAAATGCATCGTTGAAATCTAAACAGAAATTTGATGTTTGTCGGTTATGGAATAATGAAATACATAATACTGCTCACCATATTGATAAATTAAGGCAGCAATATTTTGAAAAGTTAAAACCTTATTTTAATGATTTAACTGAACAGTTTTTTATACCCGATATTATTCATATTGAATATAAGCGTGGTTGGCCAATTGATATGGATTTGTCTGATTTGCTTGAGCAAAATCTCCAAAAAGATCGCTTAAAAGGTTATACCTATTATGGACCGCATCGCGCTGAGATTATTATCAAAGTTAATGGACGATCTGCACAAACCTGTATTTCCAGAGGGCAACAAAAAACACTCGTTGCATTAATGCGCCTGGCTCAGGCAATGCAGTTTACAGATACAACAAATACTTCCTGTGTGCTTTTATACGACGACCTTGCTGCAGAGCTTGATGTAAATCATCGTACCAAAATACTTTCAGTTCTCTCAAAAATGAATATACAGTTGTTTCTAACTGCCATTGAAAAAAAACAAATAGATCTTTCTGCCTGGCAGGTGAAAAAGATGTTCCACGTGGAACATGGAAATCTAAGCACGTGTAGTTAATATCAAAAATAATTCACCGCAGAGGTCAGAGGTTAGAAGACAAAGTGATTTGTTAGTTGCGCCTGTGGTGCCTTTAACTTAAAAATTTTACTCTATGTCTGTGTGCCTCAGCGGTGAATAAGTTTTATCTTTGTTCTCTTTTAGATATATTCGTTAAAGACCTGATATAATGCGGTTATTCAAATAAGTGGTTGAAAAAATGAGCGCAACGGATATCTACGATTCCTCAAGTATTAAAGTTTTAAAAGGTCTGGATGCGGTTAGAAAACGCCCTGGAATGTATATCGGTGACACTGATGATGGTACCGGTTTGCATCATATGGTATTCGAAGTTGTTGATAACTCAATCGACGAGGCTTTAGCTGGCCATTGTAACGAAATCAAAGTAAAAATCCATGCTGATAGTTCTGTTACTGTATCTGATAATGGTCGAGGTATTCCAACTGAAATCCATGAAGAAGAGGGTGTGTCTGCTGCCCAGGTGATTCTCACGATATTGCATGCTGGCGGTAAGTTTGACGATAATTCTTATAAAGTTTCCGGTGGCTTGCACGGTGTTGGTGTTTCCGTAGTCAATGCTTTATCAAAAAAACTGGAGTTAACTATTCAACGCAGTGGTAAAAAATATACACAGGAATACCGTGTGGGTGAGCCGGTAGCTCCATTAAAAGTTGTGGGCGATACTGAAAAAACGGGCACTTCTCTGCGTTTTTGGGCAAGTGACGATGTTTTCAAAAATATAGAATTTCACTATGATATTTTAAGTAAACGTTTACGTGAATTGTCCTTTCTCAATTCAGGTGTGAGAATTGCCCTATCAGATGAACGTAGTGGAAAGGAAGATGTTTTTGAATACGAGGGTGGTATCCGTTCTTTTGTTGAACATCTTAATAAGAAGAAAACACCTCTACACCCTTCTGTTTTATATTTTATGGAAGAAAAAGATAATGTAGTAGTTGAAGTGGCTATGCAGTGGAATGATTCCTACCAGGAAAATATTTATCCTTTTACCAATAATATTCCACAAAAAGACGGTGGTTCACATATTGCAGGTTTTCGTGGTGCCTTAACACGAAGTTTAAATAACTATGTTGACCAGTCGAGCGCGGCTAAAAAAGCCAAAGTTTCACTTGCCGGTGATGATGCACGTGAAGGTTTAACCGCTGTAGTTTCAGTCAAAGTGCCTGATCCTAAGTTTTCTTCACAAACTAAAGATAAACTGGTGTCTTCAGAAGTGAAGGGTATTGTGGAATCACTGGTTTCTGAAAAACTGCAGGAATTTTTATTAGAAAATCCTGCAGACGCTAAAAATATTACTGAAAAGATTATCGATGCGGCCAGAGCCAGAGAAGCTGCAAGAAAAGCGCGTGAAATGACACGACGTAAAAGTGCACTGGATATCGCTGGTTTACCAGGCAAATTAGCAGACTGTCAGGAAAAAGACCCTGCTTTATGTGAAATATATCTGGTGGAAGGGGACTCCGCAGGCGGTTCCGCCAAGCAGGGGCGCGATCGTAAAACGCAGGCGATATTGCCACTTAAAGGTAAAATATTAAATGTAGAAAAAGCCCGCTTTGATAAGATGCTGGGTTCAGCCGAAGTCGGTACCTTAATCACAGCACTTGGCTGTGGCATCGGTAAAGATGATTATAATCCTGATAAGCTGCGCTATCACCGCATCATTATTATGACCGATGCGGATGTGGATGGCTCGCACATTCGTACATTATTATTGACCTTCTTTTATCGTCAAATGGTAGAACTTGTTGAGCGAGGTCATATTTATATTGCACAACCACCACTGTATAAAGTTAAAAAAGGTAAGCAGGAGCGTTACGTTAAAGACGATGATGAATTAAATTCTTATTTGCTTCAGCAGGCTTTAACTGGCGCAAAATTGTTTGTATCAGCAGATACCCCTGCCATTTCAGATACTGCGCTAGAGGAAATGGCGCGTAATTATTTAACCTCTAAAAATGTCATCAGACGTTTAAGTCGACGTATTGATCAAAATATACTTGAGCAGATTATAAATATTCAAGGCCTGGCAAAAGATCATATCAATAATAATGAACAGCTACAGCGGTATGCAGATAAGTTGCTGAAATGTCTAGAAAAATTTAAATTATCCGGGATTTCTTACAGGGCTGAAATTAATCATGATGAAGATAATAATTTAATCCTTACGATAATAAAACAATTGCATGGTTTAGATCATGAATACGTTTTAGATAATGCATTTTTTGATTCAACGGATTATGAGCACCTGTCTTCATTGGGTAATAAGCTCGATTCTTTATTAGCAGAAGATGCTTATATTGAACGTGACGACAAAAAAACAATGGTGGAAAATTTTGATCAGGTAATAAACTGGTTATTTGCCGAAGCAAGAAAAGGCCAAAATATTCAGCGTTATAAAGGTCTGGGCGAAATGAATCCGGACCAATTATGGGAAACCACGATGAATCCGGAAACCCGGCGTATGTTACAGGTGCGTATTGAAGATGGTATAGCAGCAGATGAAGTCTTTACCACTTTAATGGGTGATCAGGTTGAGCCACGCCGAGAGTTTATCGAAGCCAATGCTTTATCAGCGACCAATATTGACACATAAAAGACAATGAATAATGAATAATGAATAGTGAACAATAGAAGAGATAAACTCTGTTGTTTTCGTTTTTCATTTTTCATTTTTCATTTTTCATTAAAATGAAATATAAAGACCTACGCGACTTCATAGAACAACTGGAAAATAAAGGATTATTAAAGCGAATCAGTATAGAAGTAGATCCCTATCTTGAAATCACCGAAATATGTGACCGTACCCTGAAACAACAGGGTCCTGCCTTACTGTTTGAAAATGTAAAAAACTCATCGGTACCGGTATTAGCAAATTTATTTGGAACAACGCGGCGTGTTGCACTGGGTATGGGAGAAGATTCCATTGAAGCATTACGTGAAGTAGGTAAGTTACTCGCTTTTTTAAAAGAGCCAGATCCGCCAAAAGGATTAAAAGATGCCTGGGAAAAAATGCCGGTTTTCAAACAGGTATTAAACATGGCGCCAAGAGAAATTAAAAAAGCACCATGTCAGGAAGTGGTTTTTGAAAAAGGTGATGTTGATTTAAATACCATCCCAGTTCAAACCTGCTGGCCGGGCGACGTTGCGCCATTAATTACCTGGGGACTGGTGGTAACCAGAGGGCCGGAAAAAGAACGGCAAAACCTGGGTATATATCGACAACAGGTTATCGCAAAAAATAAGCTCATTATGCGCTGGTTGCCCCAGCGTGGTGGTGCTCTGGATTATCGTGAATGGCAACAGTTACATCCACGTGAACCATTTCCAGTTGCCGTTGCTTTAGGCGCCGATCCGGCAACAATTTTAGCTGCTGTTACCCCGGTGCCTGATAGTTTGTCAGAATATGGTTTTGCCGGATTACTGCGCGGCAGTAAAACAGAAGTAGTGAAGTGTGCCTTAAGTGAATTGCAGGTACCGGCATCAGCGGAATATATTCTTGAAGGATTTATTTATCCTGATGAAGTTGCCAAAGAAGGGCCTTTTGGTGACCATACCGGTTATTATAATGAAACTGAAACTTTCCCTGTATTTACAATAGAAAGAATCAGTCACCGTAATAATCCAATTTATCATAGCACTTACACCGGCAGGCCACCGGATGAACCGGCTATTTTAGGTGTCGCATTAAACGAAGTTTTTATACCTATATTACAAAAACAGTTTCCTGAAATTATAGATTTTTATTTGCCTCCTGAAGGCTGTTCATACCGGGTAGCAGTGGTTAGTATGAAAAAGCAGTATCCTGGTCATGCAAAGAGAGTAATGATGGGGGTGTGGTCTTTCCTGCGACAATTTATGTACACCAAATTTGTCATTGTAGTCGATGACGATGTGAATACTCGTGACTGGCAGGATGTCATCTGGGCAATAAGTACACGAGTTGACCCGGTTCGTGATTTCAGCATGGTTGAAAATACACCGATTGATTATCTTGATTTTGCTTCTCCTGTTTCGGGCCTGGGTTCGAAAGTTGGTATTGATGCGACAAATAAATTAGCTGGAGAAACAGACAGGGAATGGGGAACGCCAATAAAAATGGACGATGCGGTCAAATCGCGAATTGATGAAATTTGGGCTGAGCTTGGAATAAACTAAACAGTGAAATTAATTGTACTGTTGTGATATATATTAAAGAATTCTTATGTAGTAGTAGTTATAATTCGTTTTTTAATTTATCTTGAGTAATATCATGAAAACTATATTGATAAATATAATCATTGTATTGTTACCTTTTAGTCAGGCTTTTGCTGTTGATACGGAACAGCTTACACAGAATAGCCGTGCCGCGATTAAAGCGCTAGGTGGCGAATTAAAAAGTACATTGCAGGCTTCAATGAAAGCCAGTGGCCCCATTGATACAATTTCTGTCTGTAATACTAAAGCGCCTCAAATCAGTAATAAAATTTCAGAAGCGAAAGGCATGAAGGTAGAACGGACTTCACTGAAATATCGAAACCAGGAAAATAAACCGGATGAATGGGAAAAATCCGTACTTGAGCAGTTCGAGCAACGAAAAGCAAACGGTGAAACGGTAAGTACCCTGGATTTTTCTGAGTTGACTGAACATAAAGGTAAAAAAGTTTTTCGTTACATGAAAGCGATTGCTACAGAAGAAGTTTGTCTTAACTGTCACGGCAGTAATCTTGCACCACCCATTGCAAGCAGAATAAAAAGTCTGTATCCAGATGATAAAGCCACAGGATATAAAAAAGGGGATATTAGAGGCGCGTTTACTGTTATTCAGACTGTAAATTAAAGGATTATATATGCTGGAGTGGAAGCAGTTTATAAAGGTAAACCGACTTAATAGTTATAAACCATTAAAGGTGGTTTTCTTATAGGATGAATCCGTCGTCGGTTATTACTTTTGTCATTTCAATGAGTCTTGCTGCATCGTTAGCCCTGTTTATCAATACGAGTTTTGCAGACAGTGCTGGTGCGATGCCGACGCCTGAGCCTTATTGTCAGTGGCAGGTAGATAATTACGCTATTGAAAAACCATTATGTGGATATGCTGGTGATGCAAAACGCGGCAAGGCCATTGCTTCTGATGGCAGTAAAGGTAACTGTCTTGCCTGCCATCAGTTACCGATTGATGGTATTGAAGCTTATGGAACAATCGGTCCACCACTGGAAGGTTTGGGCACACGCCTTCCAGAAGGTTTTATCCGGCTTCGTGTTGTTGATACCCGAAATATAAATCCGATGTCAATCATGCCGGGTTTCTACCGAGACCCTAAGTTAATTAATCGCCCGGGAAAAGACTACATTGGAAGAACATTTCTGACGGCGCAACAGGTTGAGGACGTTATTGCGTACCTGGTGACTTTAAAATGAGGCCAGGAAAAAGTTTAATATTGTTTAATATTACTTTCTTGATATTACTAATAGTGGATAGCGTTTATGCCGAGCCCCGTTCAGGTTATGACTTTATTAAGCCTGAAACGCGTGCGATGCAGGATGATGATTTTGCCAATCCCGGTTTGTTAACAGTGGATCGTGGTGAAGAACTGTTTAATCAGAAACAAAACAGTAGTGGCAAGTCCTGCGCAAGCTGTCATGGTGAAGATGGAGAGAAACTGAACACTAAACAAATAGCACGTTACCCGGTTTATGACAGCAAGCTAGATAAAATTATTACCTTACAGAATCGTATAAGTAATTGCAGAGCTGCCATTACAGAAAAACAGCTATCTATAAACCATCCGGACCTGGTTGCACTGGAAACATTTGTGCGTAATCGGGCTTCTGGTGAAAAGGTCAATGTACAGACTGATGCCGCGGTAAGCGAGCTTTTGAAAAAAGGAGAAGAGCTGTATAAAACACGTTATGGTTTGATTGATATGAGCTGTAATCATTGCCATACGCTCTATCCAGGCAAGATGATACGTGGTCAGAAAATCTCTCAGGGACAGGGTAATGGATTTCCCGCTTATCGTCTTGATACCGGTGAAATTACAAATCTTGGCCAACGCATACAACAGTGTATGACACTGTTGCGAGCTGAACCATTTGCCATAGATTCGGATGAAATTAAAACTTTGGAGCTTTATATAATGTCTCGTTCTAACGGTCTTGCTATAGAAACACCGGCAGTAAGATATTAAACAGGAAAGTGTAAAAAAATGAATATAAAAGTCCAGAACGCGGTTGATCATTTAAACAAAATTTTACCACTAGCCAAGCGCCAGCAACAGTTAAGTCCTGAAATAGCAAATGTTTACCAGAAGATACTGAAAAGTTATGTTGAACTTGGCAGGAGCCTGAATAAAAAGGAAATTGCAGAATACGTTGATAATCTTGATGAAACAATCAGCACTCTACGTAATAATGACATGGTGGTTTTTGACAGTAATAATGAACCCGTTGGCGCCTATCCATTTACAATGGAGCAACGTGATCATAAGGTAAAGGTCAATGATTTTCCTGTGCATTCCATGTGTGCACTTGATGCGCTTGCTATAAGCCCGATGTTTAACCTGAAAACCCATATTGATTCCAGTTGCCATGTTTCCGGTGAAAGTATTTCAATAGACCAGCTTGATCAGGAAGTACTAAATAAGGATAAAAATAGTAATGTACATTTTGGTATAAACTGGAATTCGGCAGCCAATAATTGCTGTGCAACCAGCCTGTGTACAGAAATGATCTTTTTGAAAAATGAGGAAATAGCTAATCAATGGTTTTCTGAAGTTACAGATAATCGCGAAATTTTCACTATTGATGAAGCCATGGAATTTGCCTCGGCATTTTTCAGGCCGCTTATTACAAAGTAACTAGTTTAGAAACTGAATTATTAAAATTAATAATTCAATCGAAAAATATTTATCAGTTGTTAAGAGCTTTCCCAGGCTTTATTCTGGTCCATCCAGCGTAAGCATAAGAAATACCAGATGCACACCGGTATCATCATGGCAACCCAGCTCCAGTCATCTACCAGGAACAGTGTTACTACAATTTCATTATTAATGTAATTAACCCAGGGCAGGCAATAGATGGTAAAGATGATACACGCCCAGATCAGTATAATTGCAGATTTACGTTTTTGAATGTTAGAAAAAGCCAGTAATACCCAAATTGGCATTTTTTTTGGTGCTGTATTATTTGTATCGTTCATTAGCTGTTTGCCTTATGACATAAAGTCGTCAAGTTCATCATCCATATGTAATTCAGTTAATTCCGTAAAACCACCGATCCATTTACCATCGATAGTGATTTGTGGCACTGTTCTGGCGCCATTCGTGACTTGTGAAAATTCGCGTAGATTTGCCTGGTCCTGATCTACACGAACATCATCATAGGCAATGCCCCATTTTGTTAATAGTGATTTAGTTTTATCACAAATGGGGCAGATGCCTGTACTATAAACTTTTATACGTGCCATAGGGTCCTGTTAAAAAACATATAAATTGTTGTTTTTTTTATAATAAAAATAAGAGAAAATACCCGACTGCGTTAATATAAAGCAGAATTTAACATTAACTAGAGTTATTTTACATGAGTTTTAAAGTCCGTGTGCCTGCGAGTGGGCATGAATTTTTTGCTGAAGCAAACGAGACCATACTCGAAGCTGCCTTAAGGCAGGGAGTAGGTTTACCTTATGGTTGTCGAAATGGCGCCTGTGGTAAATGTGCCGGTGAAGTAATTTCTGGTGAAATAAAATATGATACCGGAGCATTGCGGGGACTAGCAAAAATAGAGTTTGAAGCAGGTAAAACCCTGTTTTGTCAGGCCTGTGCAAGCAGTGATCTCGAGATTAAAGTTCGAGAAATTGTTCAGAATACAGATATTGAAATTAAGACGTTACCATGTCGTGTAGAGAAAATGGAGTTGCTAACTCACGATGTGATGAAGCTGCTATTAAAACTGCCAGAGACAGAGCGATTGCAGTTTCTGGCCGGACAGTATCTGGAGATTTTGCTAAAAGATGGTAAACGCCGGGCATTTTCTATTGCTAATGCACCACATGATGATGCCTATATTGAACTACATATTCGGCATGTACCGGATGGACATTTTGGTGACTTTGTTTTTGCTGGACTAAAAGAAAAAGACCTGATGCGCATTGAAGGACCATTAGGAAGTTATTTTTTACGTGAAGACAGTAACCGTCCAATTATTCTTGTTGGCGGCGGTACAGGTTTTGCGCCATTAAAAGGCATGCTGGAGCATGTGTTTTATACAAAATCAGAACTTCCGATACATTTATTTTGCGGTGTACGTTCCAAAAGAGATTTGTACATGGACGAAATGGTTCAGCAGTGGCTGAAGGAGCATACAAATTTAAAATATACGCCGGTATTATCTGAGCCCATGGAAGAGGATGACTGGCAGGGTGAAACCGGTTTTATACATGAAAGTGTGGTTAAACATTACCCTGATTTGTCAGATTTTGATGTGTACCTAAGTGGTCCTCCGCCCATGGTTAAAGCCGGTATGGACCTGTTTTACGAGAAAGGTCTTCCTGAAACACAGATTTATTCTGATTCGTTCGAATATTCTGATGATGCTTTAAAAGCTATGGGTATACAAAGACCTAACATGAAAAGTTGAGTATCAACCGAAAAATCAGGTTTTTACTATTTTTAATTGAGGTGTTTCAGGTTCAACATCGTAAGTGTCTTTACTAAGAATTTCCTCGCTGTAATGACCGGCAAGTAAATGTAAACCCTGGCGATAATATTCCTGAGCGGCCACTGGATCATTCATGTTTTCTTCAAGCAGGCGTGCCAGTATTAAATAATTTTCAGGCATTGGGTTGATCGCGATACTGGCTTCAAGGTAATTTCTGGCCTTGCCCCATAGTGAGCGGGTAATACACATTTTACCCAGAGCGAGTAACAGGTATGCATTGTGCTGATGGTCTTTTAGCCAGGCCTCAGCCATTTCCAGTTGTTTATTCTCAATCACCACATTCAGTTCAGAATATAAAATGATGGTGCTTTCCTGCCAGTTTTTATTTAAATATGAGCGTAATTCTATTTCGGCCTCACCAGCAGCATCAACGTAGATTAGCTGTTTTGCATAATGTTCGGTAACATCGGGTATTGCTTTTAGATGGTGAGGAATATCTTTCCAGAATTTAATTAGCAGTTGAGCGCCCACATTAGATTGTTTGCTGTTTTTTGCAAGGTTTGATAACTGGCCATTACAGACACTTATTTCAAAGGAAAGAAAACTTTCAGCGGACAGGTTGCCAAATTTTTTCAGCTGCGGAAGAATATTTTTCAGCTTGTCCCAGTCCTGTAAATGTTTATAAGTATTAGCAAGCAGGGTTAATACATAAGTATGGTTGGTCGACTGTTCGTTAAGTTGAGTAAGTGTTGCCAGGGCCTGTTCATTTTGATTGTGCGCCAGTTGCAGTTCTGCCTTGGTAAGGCCGATGGCCACGTCAGCATTTGGTGTATCGATATGCGCCAGTCGTAAATATTCATCGCGACGTTCATGTTCACCAAGTTGTTGTGCTGCACGGGCTGCTGTTAGATAAACCAGTAAGCGGTTGTCGCTGTGCCTGATGTGCTGTAATAATATTTTTTCTGCTTGCGAGAACCTTCCTTCAGCATATTCAATTAGTCCCTGTGACAATGATAATCGAGCTTTTTCCCTCAGCCGTTGTTGACGTTTGCGGCCAAAATAAACAAAAACACCTGCTATGGCCTGAATGGTTTTTATAAAGATTAATACAATAAATAGAAGACATAAAATGGCGGCGCCAAAAACAACCAGATTTGTTTCAAATGAAAACCCGGCAAAACTAAAGCTAATATGACCCAGGTCATTTTGCTTATACATACTAAAGCCAGTAATAGTAATTGCAGAGATCAGCAATACGTACAGAAGTCGATTAATATTCATCGTCGCCCTTCATTATTTAGTTAACATAATTATAGATTATCGCAAATACGAAAAAATTTATAGCTACTCTTTATTAATCCGGATATTTATAGGAGCGACGCAAAGTTCAATTAACGCTTTGATTACCTTTGAAATATTAGTGTGATGATGAAAAATAACCGTTTAATGCAGCTAAAATGGCTTCATCAGTTGCGTTTTCTGCAGGAATAATGGTTTTAAAACCATATTGCCTGGCCAGTGCTGCAGTGCGCAGAGAAGGCATAATAAGTGGAATATCAATTAACAGGTCAGGACCATGCATTAAGCTGATGAGATTTTCCAGACCCTCATTACTGCTGATAGTGATAGCATCAAGCGTTTTAATTTGCTGTTCTGTTAGTGGTGCATTTTTCGGTTTTTCTCGTTTATAGGTTTCTACATAATGTATATGGGCGCCTCGACTTTTTAATGTATCACCGAGCAAAGCTCTGCCTCCCGCGCCTCGAAAAATTAAAACCTGTTGTCCCTGTATTTGAGGTATTTTAAATTCCGCAGTCTGAAGCAAAGATTCGGTATTGTGATCAGGTGCTTCAATATCAATATGGATATTTTGCTGCTTCAGCGCTTCTGTGGTTTTGCTGCCAATAGAAACGATAGTTAAGTGTTCAGGTAAAACAGGAAAGTAAATTCGACTTTGTTCTACAGCCGTTCTACTAATAAAAATTGCCATGGTGAAACCATGTAACTGATCAAACAAATGTTTAAGTTGCTCAATTGCTGGCTCGGGCAGCGGCTGGATTGTAATAACAGGGTAGTGAATAACTAAACCACCCGTTTGTTCTATAAGCTGGCGAAGATGCTTTTCTCGACCAACAGGTCTTGTAATAAGAATGGTTTTGTTAGACAGCAAATCTGTCCGAATTGTGTCTGTCATTTTACTACTGTAGAACAATGCCTTATCAGAGACATGATTCTAACAGCGTATGTTATTTTAAGAAGACTTAATTTTTTTGCGTATAAACGGTAAATGTCGTCGGCTAACTTCTAGCATATCATCAATTTCATTGAAACTAACGCAGGCATGACCTGCATTATTCTTTATTAGTCCATGTAACTTGTTTTGTGCTACCAGTGCATTGCGGTGTACACGAATAAATTGCTGAGAAAATTCCTTTTCCAGTATTTTTAAAGATTCTTCTATTAAATATTCCTGGTCAGCTGTGCGTAAAGTGACATATTTCAGATCTGCTTTGAAATAAAAAATTTCTTCAATGGGTATTAGTTCCAGTGAACCTCTATTTTTCACACATATTTTTTGACGAGCTTCGCTAGATTCATTTTCAGAAAGATGACTTAATTGGGATTTGTTTATGCGTTTTGCTGCGTCCAGTGCTGCTTCGAGACGGCTTTGTTTGATAGGCTTTAATAAATAATCAATAGCGTGCGCCTCAAACGCATTTAAGGCATGGTCACTGAATGCGGTTGTAAAGATAATGGCCGGTGGTTTACTCAGGCGATTAATATATTTTGCTGCCTCGATACCATCCATGCCTGGCATGCGTATATCCATTAATACAACATCAGGGTTAGAAGTCTGGGTTTTGCGAAGCGCATCTTCACCTGTTTCAGCCTCACCGATGATCTGGTGTTCAGAAGTTGCCGATAACATTTTTCTTAAACGCTGTCTGGCAAGGTGTTCGTCATCAACTATCAAAACGTTCATGTGTAACATCCAAAGGAATATAAAGTGAAACAGTGTAATTTTCTTTGGTGTCATTTATGATGAAATTGCCCTTGTTTCCATAGACAAGTTTCAGGCGTTGTTTAATATTATCCTGTGCCATTTGATTGCCCTTTTTAAATGCCGAGGACTGTTTTTCTGACATTAGTGGGTTGCTTACAGATAATATTAGTTTGTTATCTATATGTAGTGCAGAAATGAGTATTTTTCCACCCTTTTGGATAGGTTCAATACCATGATAGATGGCATTTTCTACCAGAGGTTGAAGGCATAGTGATGGAACCTCAATATCGAGTAAGTTTTCATCTATTTGCCATTCTGTCTGTAGTCGCTCACCCATGCGCAATGACTCTATATCGAGATAACATTTTGTTAGCTCTATTTCATCACCCAGGCAGTTCATATTACGTTCACTTAAACTGGCGCGAAACAGATCAGAAAGATCTTCAATGGCTTTTTCTGCGGTTTCAGGCGAAATAGCAATTAAGCTGGCAATGGTGTTCATACTGTTGAACAGAAAGTGAGGCCGTATTCGTGCACGTAAGGCCTGTACTTCAGCATGGCTCTGTGCTTCAAGGTTTAGTCGCCATTGCTGCTGGATGTAAAAATATCGCAGTAAAAGAAAATAAATGACGGCGCTAATAGTCATTACCCGTAATAGAAAGAGTGTATCCAGGGCATTATCATTAAATTCAAATGCTGTATTGACCAGTAATGTGACAAGCAGGCTGACGCTCATCATTAAACAAAAAGAGATAAGCAGACAAAGATTTTGTTTTTGTTTATGTAGCCAGTTACGTAACAAACACAGGGCGGCTGAATTTAATAGTGCAATCCACAACATTAAAAATGAGGACAGTGCCAGATAGTCCCAGAACTGTGAACTACTGGAAGGCTGCAAGGGCAAATGTAATGTGAAAACGTAAGGGATAGATGCAAAAATGAATGTGAAGAGAGGTGACAGAATAAATTTTTTACACACACACACACACACACACACACACACACACACACACACACACACACACACACACACACACACACACACACACACACACCTCCATAAATA